>JAIVHE010000197.1 GCA_020201255.1 Desulfobacteraceae bacterium | reverse complement strand
CAAATTATGCAGAATACGGCCGTTGGGCGGGACCGCAAGGTTGTATGCATTTTCCTGGGCATAGGAGGATGCGATGGCATGGGCATAGGGACAGACACCGCAAATTCTCTGGGTGATCTGTTGCGCATCCAGGGGATCGCGGCCCCGGAGAAAAACTTCAAACCCCCTGAACATTTCCCCCATGCTTTCCGCATTTGTGATTATATTGTTTTCAACCGTTGTATGGATACTGAGATGTCCTTCCAACCGTGTTATGGGACCAATATCAACTTTCATAAGACTCCTTGATGAATTCGATAATACATTACATCTCTTCCGACCTGATTAATTTATTTGTTTCACTGATGATAACCTTGATATCCGCAGATTTTTCAAAAAAACGATCTGCCCCGCAGGATAAAATTTTTTCTCTGTTTTTTTGATTTTCATGTCCTGAAATTGCAATGATCTTTATGGTTGAGGTGCCGTTGTTGTTTTTTAACTGCCGGCAAACTTCAAACCCATCCAATTTTGGCATATAAAGGTCCAGAATCACTATATGGGGTTGAAATGTAGCGATTTTTATACCTGCTTCAAATCCATCTGACGCAGCGTCCACCTCAAATCCATTTTTCATGAATGCCGCAATGAAAAATTTTCGTACTGATGGATCATCATCAACAATAAGCACTTTATACGTGTTTATCCCGGTTCGACTGCAATTTGTCATCTCTTTTGATTCAATTAAGGTGTGAAGATCCTTGCGAAATATTCTATAGTGACCACCGGCAGTTACACCGGCAGTAAGCACTCCGGATTTGATCCATCTCCATATGGTCGCCCGGGTAACTTTGCAAAGTTTCGCAGCTTCTGTAACCGTAATGATCTCGTCATCAAATTTCATAAAAAAGCGTAAGCGTTTAATGGGTTTGTTAGTTTATTACATATAATACCAATGTAACATTTGAAACGGTATGCTTTTTGATGGTCTCTGTCAATAGAAATTTGACACTTTGCATATTTTCTATAATGCTGTTGCGTAAAATCCTGAAAGGCTATGGGAAGGTCGATGAAATGGTTCAGGCATCTTTCGACTCATAAAAATCCAAGAGTAAATTCTGAAAAACTCCTATCTCATGACAATGTATTGGATTAAATACCACAAGGATAAACATCCCCGGGCAGATACATGATGGGTGCATCTGCCCGGGGACCAGTATGGGTTAAAAGTTTTTAAAATCCTCGTCGTCATCAAACGGGATAACCCGTTTTGGGCTCACCTCTCCGGTTTTGGGCAAAAATTTCTTCTGCTTGTATCCACCTTTGGGAATTTGTTTGTTTGATACTGGTTTTCGGTAAGTGGCACCATTAGATTCACTTCCGGTTGGTAGTCCACTACCTTGAACAATGATTTCCAATTTAGTTTTATATTGACTGTTTTAGCTAATATGATTATATTGGATGTTAAAGAAACAACAAAAGGAGAATTAAAAGATGATTGTAACCGCAACTGAATTTAAAAACCGCCTGGGCCAGTATCTCGATGCAGCCAGGACCAATCCTATTGTGGTTGAAAAAACAGGCCGTAAAACGGCCGTGTTAATATCCATTGAAGAATTTGAGCGGCTTACCAAAACCGAAGACGAGTTTTGGGCTCAGAAAGCACTTACAGCGGAAAAAGAGGGGTATGTAGGCACAAAAGCTTCTATGAATTTTTTGATGGAGAAAAATGTTTAAGCTCGATTTGACCAAAAGCGCAATATCCTTTCTCGACAAACTCCCACCAAAACAATATCGCCAGGTTGCCAGAAAAATTTTCTCGCTTTTGGCCGATCCCGAACCGGCTGATTCCATCCAGTTGAAAGGCTATCCTTTCCGCCGCACTGATATCGGTGAGTATCGTATTGTTTACCGAATAGAAGGTGAAACGGTAAAAATCCCACTGATAAACAAAAGAAACGACGACCAAGTTTATAAAGCCTTGAAAAGGCTTTAAGCAGATAGACGGTCCAGGGTTTTTGCATATCAACACTTTTTGTCATTGTTTTTCAGACCTTTCCACCTTTTTGATTATCAACTGCAACTTTCCTGTCCATTTCCAAAATTTGTTCCTATTCACGGTGCCACATCCGGGAGGTGGCAAAGTCCCGGGACAGCCCAAGTGGTATCCAGTATTATGAAATACAGATCACATGAGGCGTAATCATTTCCTTACGCGACTTTCGGATCCGGCTAAAAAAAAGGTGCGGGAAATGGTGACTGCTTATACTTCCATCATTTGTTGTGGCCGGCAGGGCCTGGGTGTTATTGTCAGGTTTGGTGCAGGCATCGGCCCGGCGGGTGCGCTTTTGACGTTAGCATATACGGGGCAGCTGTTCTCCTGTGAGCATGTCCACCATGCGCCGGCCGCCGATGGCGGTTTCCAGAAATACCTTTCCCGGATGTTGGTCAGTCACTTCCCCGATAATGGCGGCATCTTTGCCGAACTGGTCGGCCCGGATAATTTCCAGCACCCGGGCGGCATTATTTTCCGGCACTATGGCAATCAATTTGCCTTCATTGGCAATATACAGCGGATCAAACCCCAGC
>JAIVHE010000196.1 GCA_020201255.1 Desulfobacteraceae bacterium | reverse complement strand
GTAAAAATGGTGTAATTCAGGCTTTCCAGCATGACTTCCAGCATTTCCAGGATCGTGGCTTCATCTTCCACAATGAGAATCGTCTCACCGCTGCCCCGTGGCGACGGTGTCATGGGTCTGTCCAGTATTTTTTCGACCATGTCCTCGGTATGGCGGGGTAAATAGATCCTAAAACCGCTGCCTTTTTCCGGCTCGCTGTAGACATTGATAAATCCGTTGTTCTGTTTGACAATGCCGTACACCGTGGCAAGGCCTAAGCCGGTGCCCCTGCCGGTTTCTTTGGTAGTGAAAAAGGGTTCAAACAGGTTGTCCAGGGTATGTCTGTCCATGCCGCACCCGTTGTCGCTCACCGCAAGCAAGACAAATTCACCCGGCACAAATCCGGCATGTTCTTTACAGTAGGCTGAATCAAACACTTTTATACCGGTTTCAATGGTGATCTTTCCCATATCTGTAATGGCATCTCTGGCATTCACACACAGGTTCACCAGGATCTGGTCAAGCTGGGACGGGTCCATTTTCACCGCCCACAGATCATCGGCAGGCTGCCATAGCAAGTCGATATCTTCGCCGATGAGCCGGCCCAGCATTTTCAGCATGTTGGCCACGGTATGGTTCAGGTCGATCACCTTCGGGGCGATGGTTTGTTTTCTGGCAAAGGCCAGCAGCTGCCGGGTGATGTCGGCGGACCGGCGCGCAGCATTGAGGATCTGTTCAAGATCCTTGTGCACAGGATCGGTTGGGGCGGTCTTTTTCAGGCCCAGTTCAGTATGTCCCAGGATCACCCCCAGCATATTGTTGAAGTCATGGGCCACACCACCAGCCAGACGGCCAACTGATTCCATTTTCTGGGCCTGTCTGAGTTGGGCCTGGAGTTTTTCCTTTTCGGCTTCAGCCTGCTTGCGGTCGGTGATGTCTTGAAAGAAGCCAAATATTCTACGGTTTGCTAAATCAATTTTTCCTATTGTGTGAACATGTCGAAGATTACCTTTTGCGGTTATGATTTTCAGTTCCAAATCAAAGGGCTCTTTAAACTCAATTGCCCGTTGTACAGCGTTTTCAATTATGGGTTTTGAAGCAGGAGTATAAAAATTAATTCCGTTCTCAATGGTGTGGTCATAATTAAGATCAACTTCATGAATATGGAATGTTTCTTCCGTCCAATTTTGTTCTAATGTATCAATATTGAATTCCCATCCACCGACTTTCCCTATCTGTTCAGACTCAGAAAGTAGTCGTTTTGTTTCTTTCAAAGCTTGCTCCGCTTGTTTACGCTCGGTGATATCATTGAATGTAACAATAAGGTTATCCAGGAGGAAGGTGGCATAGAGTTCACAAGTGCGTATCGAACCGTCTTTGCAAGCAACCTCATATTCGCCTGTATTGACTGGCTTTCCAGATTCACGAGCTGTTTTCAGAAAAGGTTTCCATCGTTCAATCACTTCACGGCGGTAATCGGGATCTGGATAAGCAATCTGGTACCACTCTGATGCTGTCGAGGCAGTATGTCCAAAGAGTTCAAGCGCACTGCGGCTCCAATAAGAGATTTTATCGTTCAAGCGCACTGCGGCTCCAATAAGAGATTTTTTCATCATTCAAATCGACAACTGCTAAAGGGAAGGGGGTGGCGTCAAGGGTAGCCTGTAATTTTTTTTTGTTTGCCATCAGCGCCTCTTCCGCCCGCTTGCGCTCGGTTATGTCCTGAAAGGTTCCTCGAAGCTTGACGGTCTTGCCGTCCACGACCTCGGGCCGGCAGTTAGTCCGTGTCCACAGTTTGTTGCCCTTGGCCGTAATGAACTGCAGTTCCATGTCATAGGGTTCACCCCGGTCCAAAGCCAGCTGTATGGCCTGAGACAGCGACTCACGATCATCAGGGTGGAAAAACTCTATGGCCTTGCTCAGTGCTGGCTTGGAGCCCGGGGACACTTCATGGATGCGGTATGTCTCCTTAGTCCAGGTGATGGCCATTGTTTCGACGTCCAGTTGCCAGCCTCCTACGCGAGCCATGAGACCAGTGTCTTCGAGCAATGCTTCGTTTTCCCGAAGTTCAATCTCTACCGCTTTTCTTTGAATTATTTCAGTGTTTGCTTTTAAGAATAAGAATATGACGACGAACCCAAAAAACATGCACAGTAAAATTACAATAACACCAACACTCTTTCGCAGAGGCCCGATTACGGTTTCCATTATTTCATCATGGCTGTGTAGATAAACCAGATGCCAATCCGGATAATTGGCCAGTCCTTGCTTATGTACACGGTATTCATTTCCCTGAGAGTCTATGGCATGATCTTGATTGATAAGCTTCACACCTATCCAATTCCAGGGGCCTGTACCAAATTGTCTTTGTTTTTCGATCACTTCAACTATCTCAGGAGATGTCTGCCACAGCAGATGATAAAGCCAGTCCGGACGATTTGAAACAAACACCAATCCATGTGGATCAGTTAACATGACAATCCCCTGGAAAGGTTTCAAGAAGTCCCTTTCGATTATTTCAATCGATGCCTTGATGACCGCAACGCCCAGAGGTTTTTTCTCATCTTTGCCAAAAACAGGGTGGCTGTAATATACCCCTCGCTCCATGGATGTAATCCCAAGTGCCATATAAATGGATGGCTTGCCTTGAATCGCCTGCTTAAAATATGGCCGAAAACCATAATTTTTTCCAACAAAGCTATTGGGTTCGCCATGGTTGCTGGATGCAATTGTGTTTCCGGAATAGTCCATCAGGTAACAGACACTGACATGTAAATCATGACGTAACTGTTCTAAAAGAGCATTGGTATCGGCAAGGGTAACTTCATCAATAATCAATAAAGATTGCTTTATTTCCTTTAGCCCGGCTATTGATTTTACCGACAGAAGAGACCAGTTCAAAAAGGCATCAATATTATTCCCAAGATCTTTCAAATGCTCAGCACTCTCTTTGTATGCTCGAACCTTTGAAAATTCTTTCAAAGAAGAATAATAAAGATACCCCCCAACGGTAAAAGACAGAATGGCCATGATGGACAATACAGTTAGCAGGGTTCGCAGGTTGATTTTAATTTTTTTCATGCCAACCGCCCCAATGGAATATGGTTATGCGTTCATTGATGATAACGTATCCTTGCCTTCCTGGTACCATGGTCACTCATGGCGAACTAATAATCATGAAACTCCGTTTCGTTTGTGAACTTGAAAGAATTATAAATAAGCAAACAACTGGAATTCAATGTTATTGCAACAATAATCCCTGAACAAATAGACCATAACAGGTTTTGAAAACTATTGGTATCCTTTATCAAATTGCCCTGAAAAATTTCCATTATCGGATAATTTATGTGTAACTTCGTTCCCACCTCAACATTACATTTGCCAGTGCTTGCTATTTGCATATCAGATCAGGTCAACAATAATTGACATTATACTTGAACCCTCCACATCAATCATCGTACAGATCCATATCCGGATAATATTTTTTGGCGCAGTCACTACAAATACTATGGCTGAATTGAGCATCTGAATGTTCATGGATGTACTGCTCAAGCTGTTGCCAATAACCTTTGTCATCCCTGATTTTTTTGCAATGCATACATATGGGCAGCAGCCCGCTCAAAGTTTTGATTTTTAACAGTGCTTCTTTTAAGTCTTCATTTTTTTCCCTGAGCATCAGATGTGTTTCAATCACCTCTTTGAACTGTTCCAACATTATTTCGTATCGGCGGCTAAATTCATTTTTTTTGTTATCAATGGCACAGATTGTACCGAAAATATCACCATTTGGCCAGCAAAGCGGATATCCCAGGTAGGCAACCATGCCATAGTCAATTTCCGGGGCAGTATACCAAGCCGGGTCTTTTGGCGCGTAAGTTACCTGTAATTTCTGGTTGTTAGAAACGACAGCTTCGCAATAGTGTTTTGCCATCAATCCTCTATCCCCGGATTTATAGGGGTTGTTTGGATGCCGGGCGGAACAGATGACTTCAATTTCCGGCGGATAAGCTCTGGTGATAATTGCGGAAGGAACAGTCAGCACATCTGCCAACAAATCAACAATATTCTGCCATTTGCCCATCAGTGAATCCGGTATCAGTGCTTCCTCATTCTTTTGTTCATTCATTTTTAACTCCCTAATCCGA
>JAIVHE010000195.1 GCA_020201255.1 Desulfobacteraceae bacterium | reverse complement strand
GGTTTTATGGCCACACAGGCATTTTCCTGGGGACAGACAAACCGCATGGGCGGATATGGCCAAGGCACAAACTGCCCCGGCATTGACCGGGGCGGATGGCAAAATCTGTCCAAATCCCAGCAGGATGAACTGGCCGCCCTGCGCCAGAAATTCATTGACGACACCTATGAGATGCGGGTGTCCATGATGCAGAAACACAATGAAATCCGCATGCTCATGGAAACCTCCACACCGGACAGAGATGAGTTAAGCCGGCTGACAGATGAATTGTCAGACATCACCAGAGAGCTCCAGGAAAACCGGATTGATTTCATGCTGGCAGCCAAAAAAGTAGCGCCTGAACTCCGGTTCGGCCAAAATATGGGCAAAGGATACCATAAAGGCAATAACAACGGAAACTGCCCGAGAGGCTTTTCCGGCAAAGGCTCTGACCAGAACCAGAGCCGGCGGCATGGCGGCAGTGGCGGCCAGGGCATGATGAACCAGTAATAACACCCATGCCCTGGAATCCGGAAAATCCGGGTTCCAGGGCATTATTTTTCATCTGTTTCTTCCGCTGTCACCCGGTTTTCCAGGGTGCCTATCTTCTGGATCCGGGTTTGCAGATGATCTTTCGGCATCAGATACACCGGGGGTTTTCTGGCAAACCCTACCCCTTCAGGGGTTCCGGTGAGAATCAGGGTCCCCGGGGCCAGGGTGGTGGACTGGGACAAAAAGGCAATCAGCTGTGCCACGGAAAAAATCATATCCCTGGTATTGCTTTGCTGCATGGTCTGCCCGTTGAGCACACTTTCAATGGCCAGGTTCTGGGGATCAGACAGCTCATCCGGTGTCACCAGGACAGGCCCCAGGGGACAGAAAGTGTCAAAGCTTTTCCCCCGGACCCATTGCCCGCCGCCGGCATGTTTCTGCCACCGCCTGGCAGAAATATCATTGGCACAGGTATATCCCAGGACATAATCCAGGGCATCTGCCTCTGACACATGTTTGGCGGATCGTTTGATCACCACCCCCAGTTCCGCCTCATAATCCACCTCCGGTGTTTCCAGACAGGAAAAAGGAATCACTATCTCAGAGTTATGGGGGGTGACTGCCCCGGGATTTTTCATGAACACCACCGGATACCGGGGAAGATCCATACCGGTTTCTGTTGCATGGCCCCGGTAATTGAGTCCGATGCAGAAAATTGCACCTGGAACTACGGGGGTTTCGATTTTTGCCACATCCAACCGCCTGCCGGTATCAATAACACCGGTATAGACATCCCCTTCCAGCACGGTTGCCTTGGTGCCGTCGTAATCGCATCCTGTGTACAATGTATTGTCCGCTGTCCTGAACCGTATGATATGCATACTTTTATTTCTCCTGAACTTACGATAAACTGTTTTTCATGTATATGCATTTACCACAAAACCAGGATAAAATGAAACGCATTTTTGCCGGCCGGTCCAGCGAAACAGCCGATTTGATCCTGCTGATACTGGCCTCCCAGAATATTGCAGCGCAAAAACGGCCAGGTCCTGAGGGTATTGATATTATGACCTCCGTAGAACAGGCAGCAGCGGCAAAATTGCAGGTGGCTGCCTATTTCAAAGAAAACCAGGCTGGTGAAAAACCATTGCCCGCCCTGCCGGTCGGGACTTCCGGTTTCACAACCCCGGCGGCATTTGTCATTATGGGAGTGCTGACAGCCATCCACATAGGCATTAATATGAGCGGCACCCGGTGGGAGCACATCCTGGCCTATGGAGCATCAGCCATGTACATTCACCAGGGAGAAACCTTTCGGGCAATCACAGCTTTGTTTTTACACTCAGACACCGCCCACCTGCTGGGAAACCTGGCCGGCATCTTTGTGTTCGCAGGACCGGTGATCCGATTGTCCGGATACGGCACCGGCCCTTTTTTCCTGCTGTTTGCCGCCACCTGCGGCAACCTGATCAATGCAAGATTCCATGGCACTGCCCTTTTGTCCATCGGCGCTTCTACCGCTGTCATGGCTGCTGCCGGAGGGCTGGCTGCTTTTCAGATGACACAAAAAGGTCCCATGCGCAAACGGGACCGGATCATGCCCATCATTGCCGGCGCCACCCTGATGGCATTTTTAAGCCATGGCGAAAACACCGATGTCTGGGCACATGTATTTGGTTTTTTATGCGGCGTGACCTCGGGGGTTTTCTTTTTTCCTCTGACCGCCACCTGCCGCCACCCCGCCAGAGAACCCATTGCCCTGGCCATCACCCTGGTTATACTGGCCGCTGCGCTGACAGCAGGATACACAACAACACCCATGCCCTGACGGGCACAACAAATGATGAAAGTATAAGCAGTCAGTCGTCAGGCATTAACTTAAAACTTAAAACTTTATTTATCTTACCCTGATACAAAAAGGAGATCCCCATGGAGAAAAAAATGCACTATGGATGGATCGTAATTTTCATGGGATTGATGACAACCGTGGCAGCCCACGGGTTTGGCCGGATGGCCTATACCCTTTTGCTGCCGGCCATGAAGGACGGACTTTCCTTTGATTACACACAGCTGGGCCTTTTGGGCACGGGCAATTTCATCGGGTACCTGTCCATGGCCATTATCGGCGGATTTCTGGCTGCCAGATTCGGCACCCGAGCAGTTATCACCGCAGCCTTAGGCCTCATGGGCGTGACCATGATCCTCACGGGACTGGCCCAATCCTTTGAATTTGCCTTTGCCATGCGTCTGTTGACCGGCCTGGGAAACGGGGCTGCCTATGTACCGGCCATGGCCCTGGGATCTGCCTGGTTTGCCATAAAAAAACGCGGGTTCGCCACCGGTATCGTATCCGGGGGCATCGGTCTGGGCACCTTCCTGTCCGGTCTCATCGTACCTTTTATCCTGAAATCCTATAACGCGGACGGATGGCGGTATTCCTGGTATATCCTGGGTACCCTGGTTCTTGGAGTGGCGGTGCTGGTAGGTATTTTTCTGCGCAACCAGCCGGCAGACAAAGGACTTGCTCCGGTGGGACAGACAGAAAAACAAGACAACACAAAACCCCCTGCCAAGGTGTCGTCCCTGGACTGGGGAAGTGTCTATAAAATGAAGGCCCTGTGGTTTCTCGGAGTGGTATATTTTTTTTACGGCATGTCCTATATTATATATATGGTATTTTTTGCCGCCTACCTGGTGAATGAAATGGGGTATTCCCAGGCATGGGCAGGCGGATTATGGGCCATGGTAGGAGGGTTGAGCATCTTCTGCGGGGTTATCTGGGGCAGTATTTCAGACAAAATCGGGCGGGGCAAAGGCGCGGCCCTGGCATACCTGGTTCTGGGAACATCCTATCTGGTATATGCCCTGGTCAAGGTGGAGGCCGGATTTTATATATCCGCCATACTCTTTGGCCTGACTGCCTGGAGTATCCCCACCATCATGGCAGCAGCGGCAGGAGATTTTGTGGGGCCGCGGTTTGCCCCGGCAGCCCTGGGGTTTATCACGCTGTTCTTCGGCATAGGCCAGTCCATCGGGCCGGCTTTGGGCGGATTTCTGGCGGATACCACCCAGTCGTTGACAACCCCCTTTCTGGTGGCAGGAGCCATCTCCCTTTGCGGCATGATAACGGCACTTTTTTTAAAAAAGCCGGCCCAAAACCAGTAAGCAGGACCAGTAAAAAAGCCCTGTGAAAAAAACAGATGAACAGGATGTAGCGAT
>JAIVHE010000315.1:9464-11890 GCA_020201255.1 Desulfobacteraceae bacterium | reverse complement strand
GCATGACTGGGAAAAAGACTACCTGGAACTGTGCAAGAATGTAACTTTTCGGCCCACCTTCAGCGATGATCTGATCTATGCCAAAACCTTTCTGGAAATCGATACCAAGCCGGAGTTTGAAATCTACGAGCTGGGACATGTGTCCTATGTAAAATGGCTCATGGAGGAAAACCTGGTAAAACTGCCGGTGCATCTGCAGTTTGTGTTTGGCCCCATGGTGGGATGGATGACCCCGTCCGTCAAGCATCTGGTGCTGATCCATGATGAAGCCAAAGAGGTTCTGGGGCAAGAAAATTTCACCTGGTCCGTGGCTGCGGGCGGCAGGTATCAGATTCCCATCACCACCACCGCTATTGCCATGGGTGCCCAGAATGTGCGGGTGGGGCTCGAAGATTCCGTATATGCCGGAAAGGGCATTATGGCAAAGGCTTCTGCCGATCAGGTGAACATGATCAAGAATGTGGCCAAAGAGATGAGCCTTACTCCGGCCACCTCGGATGAGGCCAGAGAGATCCTGGGACTCAAGGGGATTGACAAAGTAAATTTCTGATGCCCGGTCATATGGGTTGAAACAAGGATAACCCATTGCAAAAGGAGATGGAATCGTATCGATATACAGGCCAGCCATGACACAGATATGACATAAAACGTGATATAAAAGGAGGAGACCGTTGAACTACTCAGGTTATGCTTCAATCCATGCAAGACACATTCCTGAAAAGGTTTGTCTGATTGAAAGAACACCAGATTCAGGGCAGCCGATCCAGAAGACACTCACCACAATCAAACATTATATCTGTGTCGGAGAAACTGTCCCAAAAGACATGATCGATTTTTCCACCATCACAAAATACAAGGATACCGCCGATGCCATGGTCCAGGTGGAACGGGACCATGGTCTGGCCATGATGTTCACCTCGGGCACCACGGGCAAACCCAAGCCCGTGCTTCATACCCATTATTCTTTGAACAGCACGGCCGTTGGCAATGGCATGACCTATTTTGTGCAAAAAGATGACAACTACCTGATTTTTTTGCCCCTGTACCATTCAGGCACCCTGTTTTTGTGGGCACCGTTTTACGCCACCGGTGCGGCCGGCACCATCATCAAGGATTTCAAGGATCCCAAATGGATCATCGAGGCCATGGCAGCCGAAGGATGCACAGATACCCTTTTTGTGGTACCCATTGCCATTGCCATTCTCAATGCCGTGAACAAAGGGACGATTACACTGGATGAGTATGATCTGTCCGCCTGGAAATACATGGAGGTGGGTGCCCAGCCCGTGCCCTTTGATATCATGAAGGAACTGGTGGAAAAACTGCCCTGCAAGGTGTCCAATATCTATGGTATCACCGAAGGCGGCGGGGGAGGCACCTTTAATCTGTATCCGGAAGATGTGTTGGCCAAGCCGGGTTCCATCGGCAAGCCTACCTTCAATGTGGAAGCCAAAATCGTGGATCCTCTGGGCGATGAGCTGCCTGCCGGAGAAGTGGGGGAACTGGTGTTCAGAACGCCGCGCATGATGCTTGAATACTACTCCAATCCTGAAAAAACAGCAGAAGCCATAAAAAATGGTTGGCTTTACACCGGAGATCTACTAAAAAGGGATAAGGATGGATTTTTCTACATTGTGGACCGCATGAAAGACATGATCACCAGCGGCGGAGAAAATATTTACCCGGTGGAGATTGAAGACGCGCTCATGGATCATCCTGATATTGATGATGTGGCCTGCATCGGATATCCTGATGACCGGCTGGTGGAAATTGTCATGGCCGTGGTCCAGCTCAAGGAAGGGCGAAAAATGAGTGAAGAAGAAGTGATTGCATTTGCCAAAACCAAATTGTCATTGTACAAGGTTCCCAGGAAAGTGACGTTTGATGAAGTGCCCAGAAATCCCACGGGAAAATTGATGAAACCCCAGCTCAGACAAAAATATACCGGCCGCAAAGAAGCGTTTAAACAACTGGTATAGGTTCCAAACTAAAGTTACAACCAGTGCGGATGCAACGGGCCCGCCGCACTGACAACAGCATAACTTTAATTTTTTAGGAAAGGAACACACATTATGAAATTTCGGACATTTTTAAGCGTACTACTGGTATTAACAGTGGCCATCTTCATGTTCGCTTTGCCTGGTCTGGCAAGTGCATCATCCCTTGACAAATGGAAACCCGATTTTGATCCCAAAGGGGCCAAGTACCGGGCCATTGTTTCCAATGTTTCCACACCCGCCCTGGTGGGCACCTATGCCGGGTTTGAAATGCGTGATGAATTGTGGAAACGCACCAACGGCCAGATTTACATTGATTTTAAACCCCTTTCCATTCTGGGCGGTGAAGTAGAGGTGCTCAACATGCTGCAAATGGGTGCCATCCAGGGAATGGGGGTGTCTTCGGTTGCATCCACCAACTTAGGGCCC
>JAIVHE010000315.1:0-9358 GCA_020201255.1 Desulfobacteraceae bacterium | reverse complement strand
TCAAGTTCCGGACTGCCGAGGCTGCCGTGAACCAGCTGTCTTACCGAAACTGGGGATTCAACCCGGTGTCCATGCCCTGGCCCGATGTACCGGTGGCATTGAAACAGGGGGTTATCACGGGTCTGGATCATACCCTGGCCGTGTGCTACCTGACCAAAAAATTTGAAGTGGCCAAATATTTTACCGAGATCAACTATGCCCAGGGTCTGTTTATCTGGATTTTCAACAAGGCATGGCTGGCAAGCCTGCCCGATGATTTGCGCCAGACCTTTATTGAAACGGTACATGATGTCGCAGCTGAAAACCGGAAAAGAACCGCTGTCTGGGAAGAGGAGAACAAAGTGGCTGCCCAGGGGGAAGGGGTGGAATTTATCCAGCTGCCGGATGCGGAAATAGAAATTCTCAAAGAAAAGAGCCAGCCCACCTATGAAAAATATGCCGAAGAAATCAACAGATTATATCCCGGCGACACCTATAAACCGGACAATTTCTTACAAGAAGTGCAGGATTTTTTAAGCGAGTGATTTTTAATAAAAATCAAAAAAAACCATAGAATCTAAAAGGAAATTAATCATTTAATCCGGGATTGTTTTTATGTATGGGAAGATACTGAAGAAACTGGACACGGCTGCCAGCCATTTTGAAGAATGGGTCCTTTTCATTATTGTGATCACAGCGTTGATCGCGTTGTTTTTCAATGTTGTATTGCGGTATGGATTTAATTACACCCTTGCCTGGAGTGAAGAGCTGGTGCGGATTGTGATTATTTATTCCACGTTCGTGGGGGCCAGCGTGGCGGTCAAGCAGCGGGCCATGATCCGGATTGATGCGGTTGTCCAGTTTTTTCCCAAATTGAAAAAAGGCCTGACCTTTTATACCAATGTCCTGATGTTGATATTTGCCGGGATGATGATTTATTATGGATATAAAATGACCCATCTCCAGCTTTTGACCTTCCAGAAAACCATCATCATGCAGATTCCTTTGGTTGTCGTATACGCCGTCATGCCTGTTACAGGCATGATGGTGTTTCTCCGGACGGTTCAGGTGATGGTGCAGGATTTTACATCAAAATAAAAAAGGTCGTTTTTCATGCAGACAAGTGATCTGATTATCCTTTGTGTTCTTTTGGGGTGCATGTTTACCTATGTACCGGTTTTTTTGTGCCTGTTTTTCACCGCTGCCGTCGGGCTGTTTTTTTTTCTGGACATGCCCATGGGACTGTTGATCCAGACCTTATTCAGGAGTCTGGATAATTTTTCTCTGGTGGTGGTGCTGTTTTTTATCCTTTGCGGCAATATCATGAGCAAGGGAAAAAGTGTGGAAAAACTGATTAACCTGGCCAATGCTCTGGTGAGCTGGCTCCCCGGGGGCTTAGGCATGGCCGGAGTCATCGGATGCGGACTGTTCGGCGCCATCTCCGGTTCCACGGTGGCCACTGTGGTGGCCCTGGGCGGATTCATGATCCCGGCCCTGATGAAAAACGGATATGATGAAGATTATACACTGGGGCTCATGACCACCTCCCCGAACTTAGGGGTGATTATCCCCCCCAGCATCAGCATGATATTTTATTCCATGATCAGCAATGTGTCGCTGGAAGGGTTGTTCATCACCGGGTTCATCCCCGGGCTGTTGATTATTTTTTGTGTCTGTCTCTACTCCTGGCTCAAATATCGGAACAGAACCGATATCAAACGGCTGCCCGCGCCTAGAATGGGCGATTTTCTGGCGATTTTCAAGGAAGGGTTCTGGGCGTTGATGCTCATTGTCATCATCTTCGGCGGGATATTTTCCGGGATGTTCACCGCCAATGAGGCGGCAGTGGTGGCATCGGTATATGCGCTTTTTGTGGAATATTTTATCTACCGGTCCATGAGTTTTACCGATATCAAGGATGTGACCGTAAGTTCCGCGGTCACATCGGCCACGTTGCTGCTTATCGTGGCAGCAGCCACCTGTTTCGGCAGGTACCTTACTTTTGAAAATATCCCCAACCGGGTGGCGGAGGTGGTGGTCTCCACCATCGAGTCTCCCATCATGTTTTTACTGGCCATGAACATTCTGCTGCTCATCATCGGCATGTTCATGGATATTATTTCCGCCACCCTTATCCTGGGGCCGGTGTTTTTGCCGCTTCTGGGGCCGTTTGGTGTGGATCCCATGCATTTCGGGTTGATCATGACCGTGAACCTGGCCATCGGATACTGTACCCCTCCCATGGGGGTGAGCCTGTTTATCACCGGGTCTCTGGCCAAGCGGGATATTGTCTATGTGTCCCGTGCCATATGGCCGTTTCTGGCGATCCAGATCGGCGTGCTGTTCTTTTTGACCTATTTTCCCCAGGTGGTGTTGTTTCTGCCCGGGATTTTCGGTTACAATTGATGCGACATGGTGATGGAAGGGGCCTGTCATATTAACCCGGTATGACAGGCCCCATAGTATTGGTTTTAGATGCCTTTATCGATGATATTGGCGCTGTGGCGCAGCCGTTCCTGGATCCCCCTGGAAACGGTCCAGTGCTGTTCAAATTCCTCCCAGAAATCTTTGTTTTCATCTTTCCAGTTGTCCCCGAACCGCAGGTCAAAGTGGTCCCCTAGTTTGTCAAACAGCAGTTTCCAGGTGGGTTTGCCCTGGCTTTTTGCACCCATCAATTCATCAATCAGGGTGTCCAGATCACTTAAATGTTCTTTGGACAGATAGGATACGGCCCCCTTTTTAATGGATTCTATCAAAGATTCTGGGTTCATGGCATTGGCGGTGAGCATGATGGCCGGGATGTCACGTTTGACACATTCTTCCAGCAGTTTGATGCCGTTGACTCCCATGATGTCCAGGATGGCCAGGTCATACCGGGTACGAAAAATTTTTTGTGATGCGGTCTCATAATCGGTTGCCACATCCACTTTTGCTGTATCCAGTATTTCCTGGATAGTTTCAATGATGTCCTGTTCATCATCCACCGCCAGTATGTGCTTGCCTTTCAGAAATGATTTGGTCATGGTGATTTCTCCTTACGGGTCTTTATATAAAAAGGTGATGCCCTTCAGCAACTTTTGATTGTTTTGTAATATTCCTTCTTTTTTAAAAAAATCTTAATATGTTTTCTTTTATTTCCTAATTTTAATTGGTTACCGAAATCCACAGAAAAAGTCAAGAAGGAACTCCAGTGACTGGATATTTGCCATAAGCATGCCGGGTTTTCGATCTTTCTTTGCAGCACTCTGTCGCCAGCCCCGCCCATGGAGGTATCCTGCGCCCGGTCCGAGACCCTGCGGGGGCCAGGTTTCATGTAAGTTCTGAAATAGAGCGATCCACTATATGACGGTAAGTATCCCGCTATATTGTACCAGGCCCCCTTAAGGCTCTGACGGCCCGTTCACAGGATACCACCATGGGCTCCCCATAGCGTATACGCTGCAATAGCAAATATCCAGTCCAGTGAAAACAGCCGGGAACCAAAGAGAATCTGGTTGCGATATATGGCCATACAGGATATGGTAAGCACTTGACTGGACACTGCAACAGCAAAAAAATATACCATGGCATCATATAAACCCATGGCATTAATGGGATTTACATAAATGGGGATTTACATGAATGATGATACAAGCCCTGAACAACACCCAAGCCCTGGCGGGCACAACAAAAAATGAAAGCTATCAGCTGTTATCTGATGACTGAGTACTGATGGCTGATGGATTTCATATAAAACCGTATGGTGCCGGACTATGACCCTGCCGGCCGGTTCTCCGTTACTCTTTTCCCATTTCCTAACCAGTCCGGACCTGGTTCATGGGGTGTTTGAGCGCAAAGGAGGGGTAAGTCCTCCTCCTTTTGATACCTTGAACGTAGGATTCAGCACGGGTGATCATCCGGATGCTGTCAAAGAAAACAGGGACCGGATAATTTCCATGCTGGATATTCCCTGTGCCCTGTTTTTACACCAGGTACATGGCAGCCATGTTCTGGAGCTGCCGGCCGATGATGCGGACCCGCGCCTGTTCTGGAAACCCGGCCATCCGGCTCCCGCCATTTCTGCGACGGCAGACGCAGTGGTCACGGACCTGCAAGGGGTTGCCCTGATGATCCAGGTGGCGGACTGCCAGGCGGTGATGCTGGCAGATCCCCGTAAAAAGGTCATTGCCAATGTGCACTCCGGGTGGCGGGGAAGCGTGAAAAATATCATCGGCAAATGCGTGGATGTCATGACCGGCCGGTTCGGGTGTGACCCACAGCATATTCTGGCCGGAATATCCCCGTCTTTAGGACCCTGCTGCGCTGAGTTCAAACATTTTTGCACAGAGATTCCACAACATCTGTGGCAGTATAAGGCACAGGATACGGATTATTTTGATTTCTGGGCACTTTCCTGTGACCAGCTGCTGGCAAAAGGATTGCGCCGGGATCACATACAAAATATGCATCTGTGCACCCGCTGCTGTCCACACCGGTTTTTTTCATACCGGAAAACCAGGAAAACCGGCAGATTTGCCTGTGCCATCGGTCTTTGCTGATACATCAAAAGAATGATAAATAAGGTCTTTTTTCACGTTGACTTCACAGAGAGCATATGGTATTTGCTCAGTGATAAATTGATCTTTGAACTGTCACAGACCGATGACAAAAGAGGCAACAGATGAAAAAAGAAACCGGCAAAAATATGAGGGAGCTGGGATATTTTGCCAGCCTCGGCATATCAGTGGCACTTTCGATTTTTATCGGCCTCGGCTTGGGTCTGTGGCTGGATAAAAAATTCGAGACAGATCCGGTCCTGATGTTCGTGGGGCTGGCACTCGGTATCGTGGCCGGGTTCAGCAACATTATCCGGGCCGGTAAAAAAGGGAAGAATTATTAATGCAGGATCTTACAAAAGTGGTTGACCTGATCACAAAATCCAACTGGCTGCTCCTGGTGGTTTCGGCCATGGTGGCTGTCATGACCACCTCCATGTCCTTTTACCTGGGGGTTGTGGCAGGGGGATTGATTGTGGCGGTAAATTTTCATCTTTTGAAGCGAACCATTAACAACAGTATTCGTCCCGAAGTGGTATCAGAAAAAGGGCGGTCCCTGGTGGGGCATGTCATGGTAAAATATTATATCCGGTTTGCCGTCAGCGCTCTGTTGATCTTTTTGTTGATATCAAACCATATTGTTCATCCGCTGGGGCTTCTGGCGGGGCTTTCGGTGGTGGTTGCAAGCGTGTTCATCGTAACACTGCTTGTGGTGACAAGATTATATTTTAAGGAGGCGGTATAAGGTGGAACATCCATATTTATTTTTGACATCTGTATTCGGACTGTTTGGCTTGGAAGAATGGGCAGCGCATCATCCCCATGTGACCTATATGTGGCTTGCCATGATCATTTTGGTTGTTTTCGGCTGGCTGGCCGGCAAAAGTGTATCCCTGGTGCCAAAGACTGCCCAGAATGTGTTTGAGGTTCTGATTTCAGGCCTGGAGGAGTTTGTGGTGAGTATCACCGGCGAAGAGGGCCGCAAATCCTATCCCCTGTTGATCACCATTTTTTTGTTTGTTCTGGTGGGCAATCTCATGGGCCTGGTGCCGACCTTATATCCCCCCACAGCCAGTGTGAATACCACCATGGCCCTGGCACTTATCGCTGTGGGCTGGAGCCATGTTATCGGAGTCTGGCACCATGGGTTCAAATATATCAAGCACTTTTTGGGCCCAGTTCCCCTGATGATCCCCTTGTTTTTTCCCATTGAGCTGATTGCCCATACCGCCAGGGTCCTGTCGTTGACCTTCCGTCTGTTTGGAAACATGATGGGCCATGAACTAGTGGTCATAATTCTGCTCATGCTGGGCGGCATGTTTCTGGCACCGCTGCCGGTCATGGCCATGGGGGTTTTTGTGGCACTGGTCCAGGCGTTTGTGTTTTTTCTTTTGTCCACCATGTATATTGCAGGGGCTATCGAAGAAGCGCATTGATATCGTTTATTTTACGGGAAATGGAAGAAGCCCGTTGTTTTGTAGTTATATTCATTTAACCTAAAGGGTAGAAGGAGTAAAAAATGGAATTTCTTGTTGGAAGTGTATGGGCAGCAGGTCTGGCTATCGGTATTGCCGCATTTGGTTGTGGTCTTGGCCAGGGTATAGGCTTGAACGGTGCCATGAGCGGTATTTCCAGAAATCCGGAAGCTGCCGGTAAAATCCAGGTGAACATGCTTATCGGTCTGGCACTCATTGAATCTTTGTGTATCTATGCACTGGTTGTATCTTTGATTCTCATGTATGCCCATCCTGCACTGGAAGCTGCTACTGCTGCACTTGGTGCGCACTAGTACCATTCACAACTGAACCAAGCTGGAATATAAAAAGGTGCAGGGCTCTTTTGCTCTGCACCTTTTTTTCGTATCCGCAAACCACTGTCCTGTTTTGTTTTGTTGCAAACTATGCCATAATATTATATTCAATACAGAAACGGAATTCGGATGATCCAATCACCGTAAAGGGGGATTTATGAACCATTCATCCATTGAGTTTGTGCCCATGCCTGAAAATGCCGGCCAACAGGGACGAAGGTTTTTCCGTATACCTGTAAATGCAGGCGAATCCATTTGTGTTCTCATCGCCTCAATATCCTATCCTGTTGCAGATATCAGCCTTGGGGGGGTCAGCTTCCTTCTTGAGGATGACCAGGCTTTTCAGATCGGAGAGGATCTGGTTTCCTGCCAGCTGCAGTTGGCGCACAAGGTGTTGACTGATTTGACCGGACGGGTGGTTCATCGTTCTGCTCCTGCCCTTGGCAGTGACCTGTGGCGATACGGAATCCATTGGACCCATATGAAAGATTCACAGAAAAAAGAGCTGGAGCAGATGCTGAGCCAGCTGAAAAAAAGTGTGCTGGCATCGTCTAACACACCCTTGCCAGAAGAAACAGACGAGGAAAGATGAACCAAAAAAAAGATATCATGGGAAAAATTCTTGCCGGAAACGAAGAGGGACTGGAAGGCCGTACCCGTGCACTGGACTGCCTGATATACCGCAGTGAATCCGGAGATCCGGAAGATACTCCGTTTTTCGGGCCGTCAGAAGACTCCTGGAAAGTGTCCAAAGACAATGTGTCGGTGGAGGTGTGGGAAAGCAAGGCCAAGATACGGATGCGGGTTTCTCTGGGTAAAAACCGGCAGGTTTCCATGAAGCGGATAGCCAGTATTGCAGTGGATGCGATTCTCAAAGAGCTGAAAAAGGAGGATTAGGGTGATTATCATCTGTCCCAAATGCAGCAGAAAGCACAATGTCAGTCCGGATGTGGTCAAGCCCTATATTGGTACCGGCAAAAAAAAACTTACCGCTACCTGTAAATCCTGCAAACACAGATTTCCGGTTCTTTTGGATGCCCTTTTTGCCCAGAACGGCCATTCGGAAACCATCAAAAAATTCAAGGCAAGAAAGATCTGTGTAACCCTCAGCAAGGGCGGGGTTGGTAAAACCACCACTGCTGTCAATTTGGGTAGCGGGCTTGCCCTGGCAGGGTATAAGGTGCTGCTGGTGGATACCGATACCCAGGGACAGTCAGGGTATATGCTGGGTCGCAAGCCTGTTGCCGGTTTGACCGAATTGCTCACCCAGGAGTTGACACCCAGGGAATGCATTCTCGAGGCCCGAAAAAATCTGTGGCTTCTGGGTGGCGGCAAATCTCTGGCTGGGGTGAAACGTATCATTGACCGGAAAAGTTTCGGGGCGGAATGGACCCTGTCCGAAGCCATGGCATCTTTGGAGCGTGAATATGATTTTATCATCATGGACACCTCTCCGGGATGGGACCAGCTTATTGTGAATGTATTGTTTTACGCAACCGAAGTACTGGTGCCTGTGGCACTGGAGGTTATGCCCCTTCACGGTCTGTCCGAATTTTTGAAAAGCCTTGGCTCCATCCAGAAATACCGCAAGGAAATACAGCTCAAATATATCGTGCCGACCTTTCTGGATAACCGAATCAAAGGCCCCCAGAATCTGTATGCCCAGTTGAAAAAATTATATCCCGAATACATCTGTCCCCCGATCCGTTACAATGAAAGTCTGTCAGAAGCCCCTTCCTTTGGCAAATCCATTTTTGAATTTGCACCGGGATCCACCGCATCTGCTGATTACCGGCAACTGGTCAGAAAAGTAAGTTTAAATGAAAACGCCCTTGTGTGACCGGTGGAAAAACAAACGCTTGCCAAGGCTTTTCAAAAAGATCACAGGCTGGAAATCTGTTCGGCACTGATGACTTTGATCTGCTTTTGTTCGAGTATTTCGAGTGCTTTTTCATGGTCGTCAAACCGAAATACCATGATGGCATTTTTGCACTGGGGATTGGCAAAAGCATACATGTATTCCACATTGACGTTCTGCATCCACAAAGGATCCAGTACCTTGTTGAGACCGCCTGGTTCGTCAGTGACTTCCACGGCCAGCACCTTGGTTCTTCCCACGGTGAACCCTTCTTTTTTCAAGGCCTGTTCCGCCGCATCATTGTTGTTTACAATGAGCCGCAGCACCCCGAAATCGGTGGTATCTGCCAGGGACAGGGCCCGGATGTTCACATCTGCATCCCGCAGGATGGCGGTAACTTCAGCCAGTCGGCCTTCTTTGTTTTCAATAAATATGGATATCTGTTCGGCAAGCATATAAAATTCTCCTTTTTGCTTATAGGTTTCTTTTGTCAATCACCCGGACTGCCTTTCCCTGGCTCCGTTCAATGGCTTTGGGCTCCACCAGCCTTACTTTTGCCGAAACCCCCAGGGTTTCTTTGATATCCATTGCCATTTTGTTTTCCATGGTCTGGAGGCTTTTGATATCATCGGAAAAAAGGCCTTCATCTATTTCCACTTTCACTGTAAGGGTATCCAGGTTATCCTTTCTGTCCACTTCCAGCTGGTAATGGGGAAGAATTTTTTTGCTTTCCATGAGCACACTTTCGATCTGGGACGGAAACACATTGACCCCCCGGATGATGAGCATGTCATCGGTCCGTCCCGCAGGTTTGCTCATGCGGATGTGGGTCCTGCCGCAGGTGCAGGGAGTGGGGTTCAGCGATGAAATATCTCTGGTGCGGTACCGGATGACGGGAAAGGCTTCCTTGGTGATGGAGGTAAACACAAGTTCTCCGGGTGTGCCGTGCGGAAGGGTTTGTCCTGTTTCCGGGTCGATGATTTCCACGATGAAATGGTCCTCAAATACATGGAGGCCTTTTTGTTCTTCAAGGCATTCAATGGAGACACCGGGCCCGATGACTTCACTGAGTCCGTAAATATCCACGGCCTTGAGGTGAAGTTTGGTTTCAAGTTCGGCGCGCATGCTCTCCGTCCAGGGTTCTGCCCCGAAAATACCGGCTTTGAAAAACAGGTC
>JAIVHE010000497.1 GCA_020201255.1 Desulfobacteraceae bacterium | reverse complement strand
CTGATGGCACCCGTCTGGGAGCGGCATTTCAAACCGATTCTGAATATGGCATGATTGTTGATGATGTGCCCTGGGAAGACGGGTATGAAAACCTGACCGGTGCGGTAATGGGCCCTGACGGTACCTCTGCGGCCGTGGTCCAGGTGGAGTCCATGGCTGCGGCAGATGTGGATGCATTCAAAAAAGGGGTTTTTTGTGTGGCCCGCAACGGCAAGGCCATGGACCGGCGGTTTTTGAATATCTGGGATATCAGTTTTGATGCCGACGGCCGCAATATTGCCTGTGGCGTGCGCACGGACCGGGAGAACTACGGCATTGTCCAGAACAACAGCATCTGGGACAACCGGTTTGAATCGGTGTGGAAACCGGAATTTCTGGATGCCGATACCCTGCTGGCACCGGTACGGTCCGGCGACAAATGGCACCTGTATAAAAATGATGCCCCTTTCTGGGCCAAGGCATATGATCAGCTGTGGCATCTGACAATATCCCCGGCCGGCAAACAGGTTGCCGCCATTGTATCCAGTCCTTTCGGGCGCTGGACCGTGGCAGTGAATGACCGGGTGTGGCAGCAGTCCTGGGATACCATGGTTGCGGATATTCATTTTTCCGCAGACGGATCATGTCTGGCAGCAGTGTATAAACACAAGGAGTTCTGGGATCTGGCAGTTAATGAGACACCCTGGAACATGGCGGCGGACATGGTCTTTGTTCCCCGGATCAGCCCGGACGGCAGCGTAGTGGCTGTGGTGGCGGAGAAACAGGGGCAGTATCAACTGGTGGTCAACAAACGGGTGGTGGCGTCGGGTTACAGTTTTATGGCAGAGCCTGTGATCAGTCCTGACGGCGCAAAGGTGATGCTCAAGGGCATTGAAAACGGCATATACAAACGCAAAATTATTGGTCTGTAACCACCCTTGCACACAAGAAAAAATTTGCAAAGGAGCGTGAAATGAACAGCTTTATCGCCTTTATCATGGGGCCCATGGTCTGGATATCGGCCATTATCTTCGTGGGGGGCCTGTTATTCAAATTTATTGGCATCATCCAGTCGGTGCGCAGCAAAGAACCCTATGTTTTTTCCTATTTGACCGTCAAACACAGCCTGCGGTCCATCGGGGCATGGCTGATTCCGTTTTTTCCCAAAAGCACCCGGCAAAGTCCCTTCTATTATGGGATTTCCTATGTGTTTCATATTTTATTGTTTGTGATCCCTTTGTTTCTGGGGTTTTGGCCTATCACCAGTGGTTTGCCTACCAATGGATGGTGGTGGCCCATGTGTTGTCCGGGGAACTGGTACTCATCATGATTCCGTTTTCCCGGTTTTCCCATATGCTCACTGCACCTTTGACCCGGGCCTACATGGGATCGGAATTCGGCAATGTCAGACATGCCCGGGACTGGTAGGAGGAAAATATAATGCAATCACAGGACAACACCATGACAGACCCATCCAAAGAAACAAAACAAGCAAGAAAAGCAACGCAAAAACCCACAGACCCGGCTATTGAAGCAGGCCTGGAACGGCTGACTCCGGAACGGATACAAAAAACCATCAACCAGGTGCTGGAAGAAGAAACCGGGCCCAGGTTCAAAGCCTATGTGGAAACCTGCATGCGCTGCGGCCTTTGCGCGGATGCGTGCAGCTATTTTTTATCCAATGACCGGGACCCCCGGTTTATGCCGGCCGCCAAGGTGAAAAACACCATCTGGGAGATGCTGGAGAAAAAAGGGGCGGTATCCAAAGATTTTCTGCGGGAGGCGGTGCGGATTTCCCATCTGGAATGCAATGTCTGCAAGCGGTGCGCCATGTACTGCCCATTCGGCATTGACATTGCCTATATGATGCTGCTGGTGCGGCGCATCTGTCACAAACTGGAGATTACCCCCCAGTATATCCAGGATACGGTGAATTCCCATTCCGTTACCCTGAACCAGATGTGGGTAAAAGATGATGAATGGATTGACACCCTGCAATGGCAGGAAGAAGATGCCAGAGACGAGTTTGAAGACCTGCAGATTCCTTTGGACAAGGTGGGGGCGGATATCATGTATTCGGTGATTGCACCGGAACCCAAATTCCAGGCAGGCCTGATTTACCAGACCGCCGCGTTGATGCATGCCGCCGGCATAGACTGGACCATGCCCTCCACACCCGGCTGGGACAACAGCAACATGGCCATGTACACCGGGGACAATGAAATTTCCGGCCGCATTGCCAGGGCTTTTTTTGAAACCGCGGCAAAACTGCGGGTCAAGCGCATTGTCATGGGAGAGTGCGGCCATGCATTCCGATCTGTCTATGACATGGGCAACCGCTGGAACTCCTGGGTCATGCCGCCCTTTGAGGTGGTCCATGCCCTGGCGTTTTACCATGAACTGCTCACCGAGGGCAAAATTACCATCACGGAAAAATACCAGAAAAAAGTCACACTGCATGATCCCTGTAATGTGTCCCGGGGCAGGGGGTTGCATGACAAGGCCAGAGAAGTGGTGAACATGGTGTGTGAAGACTTTGTAGACATGGTTCCCAACCGGGAGCACAATTTTTGCTGTGGTGCCGGCGGTGGTGTCATCAACTGCGGTCCTCCCTATAAAGGGGAGCGTATGGTGAACAACCGGAATAAGGCGGAGCAGCTGGCAGCTACGGGCGCTGAAGTGCTCATTGCCCCCTGCCACAACTGCCACAGCGGGCTGGAAGATATTATCCAGCACTATGACCTGAAAATGGAGATCAAGTTCCTGGGGGATCTGATTTATGAAACCATGGAAAAAAAAATATATAAGCCGGGAGCGTAACATGAGAAAATATTTCATATCCGGGATTGCCCTGGTGCTGGTCCTTGCGGCGGGATGGACGGCTTTTTCCGACCAGGACAGCCAGTATCTGGAACGGTTGGACAACTGGGCCTTTGAATCACCCAGAAGACCGGGGGCCGTATTCAGCCATGATGATCATATCTTTGATCTGGATGATGACTGCAGCATCTGTCACCATGTATATGAAGACGGCGAACTGGTTCCGGATGAAAGCAGTGAGGACTATTACTGTTCCGACTGTCACAGCCTGAAGCCTGCGCCTGATAATGGCATGCCCCTGGAGGCGGCCTATCATAAATTGTGCAGAGACTGCCATTTTGACAGAGGCCAGGGTCCGGTTCTGTGTGGTGAATGCCATATAAAAGAATAAGGAGGGACCATGACAAAAAAAATTATGATCGTGGATGATGATCCTGCCATTACCCGGTATCTCGAGGCTATATCCGGTCTGTCCGGCCGCAAGCATTCCATACCCAAAGCCGAAGGGTTTTTTGCCAAGCCCTTTGATACAAATGAGGTGTTGGAAAAGGTCAAAGAAGTGTTAAACCCTTAGTCGGCCAGGGAATGCAGGATACATCCTCCATGGCGGTATACATGGTGCTTCGCTTGACACAAAATATTTTACTCTTATGATTTATATGAAAGCCGTCAGCCGTCAGTACTCAGTCATCAGCTAAAAGCTAAAGGCTAAAAGCTAAAGGCTAAAAGCTAACCGCTTTCATCTTTAGTTGTGCCCGCCAGGGCATGGGTGTTATTAAAAAATTGATCAATTGTTTTTAACCATTGGTGGTTGCACAATAACTTCACTGATGGGCGTTTTTTTATGGAAGGGGGTTTTTATGGCACAATGGATGACCATTACTGATGCCGTGGACGCGTTCGACCTCTATGACCTTTTCAGTGAAATTGTTGATTCATACAGTCTGGAGATGGATGATCCGGATTCCATTGCATCTGAATTGATTGAACTGCTGGAAGAACATGAAGAAGAATATGAATTCGCTGCAGATTCGGACGGGGATTATACGGAAAGTTTTGAACGTAATCTGCGGGATGCGGTGGGAGCTATTTTTGAAGAATACAATTTGGGTGATTTGCCTGAAGAGGACTTTGATGACACGGCTGTGGATGAAGATGATCTCACTGAGATCTATGAAGACAAATTCGATAACGGCATAAAACAGAGCAGGGTGGATCTGGAATCCTTTGAAGACGACCCGGAGGAGGATGATGCAGATTAAGCAGTTTCGATATGGTGCAGACAATTTCGGCTACCTTGTGTTTGGCGCTACCCGTGCCATTGCCATTGATGCCGGTGCTGTCGCAGACATGACAGACTTTGCCCAAGAACACGACCTCACCATAGCCTGGGTGACCAATACCCATCTTCATCCGGACCATACCGGCGGCAATGCCAGCATGCTGGAAAAAACCGGGGCCGCTTTTCTGGACTGCACAACCTTTTCTCAAGATCAGCAGATCTTTCTGGACAAGGAGGCCCTTACCGTTATTCTCACTCCGGGTCACACCCATGACGGCGTGTGCTTTGCCGGGGATGATTTTCTGGTGACAGGGGATACCCTGTTCAACGGCACGGTGGGAAATTGTTTTTCAGGGGATCTGGAGGCATTTTACCATTCTTTGAAAAAATTATTGGCGTTTCCCGGTACCACCCGGGTTTTTGCAGGCCATGACTATGTGAAAGAATCTTTGGAAATTGCCGCTGCCATCGACCCCGGCAATCTGGATATCGACCGGTATCTTGAAATATATGATCCCGCGCTTGTGGTGTCCACCCTGGCGGATGAATTGCAGGTCAACCCCTTTCTTCGATTTAATGCAGACAGTATGATCCAAAAACTCAAACAGAGAAATTTTTCCTGTGATACGGAAAAGCAACGGTTCATCTCTCTTATGGAAGCATTTTAACATGGATGATCCTGCGTCGCCTGTCTTGGTTTGTTTTTTACAATCAGCTGCAATAGATGATTTGACGGCCCTTTACAAAGATGCCGGGTGGTGGGATGAAGCATGTGAACAGCATCCCGAGTTCCTGGACCATGTGGTGCAAAATTCCGCCCTGTTTGCGGGGGCATTTTATGAAAAAAAGATGATCGGCATGGGAAGGGCCCTTTCGGATCTGGTAAGTGATGCTTATATTCAGGATATTACTGTTTTACAACAATACCGGGGCAGGGGCATCGGCAAAAAAATTATTGAAAAACTGATCCTGGGCCTTCGGGACCATGGTGTTGACTGGATCGGACTGATAGCAGAACCCGGCACCGGCAGTTTTTATGAAAACATGGGATTTACCAAGTTGACAGGCCATATCCCTTACAGATTAAAGGATTAATATATGTATACCAGGTGTGACATCTATCCTCTGGACCTCAACCAGACCATCAGCTTTCCCACGGCCGGCATGTTTGCACTGTCGGATCGGCAGATGGTGCAGATCTATATTGATAAATATGCCCCTGGATCATGTGAATACAATTTTGCCAATCTTTTCTGCTGGCAGGAAGCATACCAGTATTCCTGGCGCCTGTATAAGGGACGACTGGTGATCTATGACGGGGTGAACCAGTGCGCGTTCATGCCTTTAGGAGAACCACTGCATCCGGATGAACTTGCCGGTCTGTGCAGAGAGCTTCTGGGCAATGGCCTGGAACCCTGTATCGGACTTGTGCCCGACACGTATCTGGAGGCATTTCCCCAGTGTGAACGGTATTTCTCCATTGCATCTGAGCGCGATTATGCGGAATATATCTATTGTGTGGACAGCCTGTCCCGGTTGAACAGCGCAAAGCTTCACAAGAAAAAAAATCTGGTCTCACAGTTTGAACGGCGCTATCCCGACTATGAAATCCAAATCCTTTCCCCAAAAAATCAGACCGTTGCAAGAGATTTTTCCCGGGATCTTTTGTACGGCCAGGGTGGATTGTCTGCTACCCTTGAGGCGGAATTCATGGCCATGGAAAAGGCGTTTGATCATTTTGAAGAGTTGGGGCTCGAGGGACTTGCTCTCATG
>JAIVHE010000194.1 GCA_020201255.1 Desulfobacteraceae bacterium | reverse complement strand
CAAACAGCCAGGGCGCGCCGCTGATGTTGCCGTTTTCCCGGTAGTATCAAATACGTCAACCACTATTTCCAGCCATGGGCCTTGCTTTTATAGTCTGCCAATCCAGTAACGAGGCTTCTGCTTTTGGTGCATGACAGTATTAATTGGTATTAATTGGGGTCTGACCCCATTTAATTTCACCATTTAATTTCATGAATGATTCAAATTTTCTTCTTTATTTCATCCAAAACATCGCTGATTGTAACTCTATGTGAAGGAAGAACCTGATCATTTTCATGTTTATGGTGGGGATAAGTATTCACATTTTTCCAATGGGGTTTATTGTCCCACCTGACGATTAATTCCCCATTATCTTTCTGGCAATGATATGAATATTTTTGGTGATTTTTCGTATGCAGTTCTGTAATGTATAAAAAACAATTATTTTTGATAGCAGCCTTTATCTTGATGAGTTGAACAGACTCCTCATCAATGAGTTCAAGGACATCCATGCTATAAACAATAGGTGATTGTTTTAAAGCAGAAATTATTTCATACAAAGTTTGAGATCCCTGTATTTTGCATTCCATTCCCTATAAGCAAGCAGGTAACCCTCCCATAAAATCAAATCATCCCATTCTTGGAAGTTTTCATCCTCTATCTCTAACTTTTTTTTGAAAGAGGCATAATTTGTCCCATATTTTGACTCAAATAGCTTGATTTTACTTTGATATAAATCTTTCTTTCCAAGCGCCTTATCAATCAACAAGGTCAAAATCTCCCTACTACCGATATCAGCAGCAATGGATGGAGGTATTTTTAATATCACTTCACTAATTGGATTTTTTTCCATTGCGATCCTCCTATATTCACATTTCAATTAAAATCAATTTTACAGCATTCAACCTTATTGTCAATCCGACTCATAACTTACTACCCTTATCTCAAAACTAAGAATCTTTGTGCCTTCGTGTGGAAAAGGCTTATGCTGACAAATTCACCGGATGCCCCCCTGAACCAGGCATCAAGGCACCAGACAGCAGTGCCGGTGTTGGATGCCGCAATTTTATTGGCACATCCGTATTCCGCAAAATAAAACGGCCGCCTGTGCAGCATCCGCCGGTTGTCCGCAAACCGCACGCTGCGGTCATCCAGGCCCCCGTAATATTCTATATCCGTAACCCCCCACAGTAGGTCCCGTGAAAACCCGGGATACGAAATGTCCGCCCGGAACCACAGCTGAGCAGGCCCGTCCACCGGGTCCACTGCCTTGCGCCATAACCGGCCGTACCACTGCAGGGCCATGAAGTCCTGGGTGTTGACCGGTTCGTCAAACAGCCAGGGCGCGCCGCTGACGTTGCCGTTTTCCCGGTAGTATCAAATACGTCAACCACTATTTCCAGCCATGGGCCTTGCTTTTATAGTCTGCCAATCCAGTAACGAGGCTTCTGCTTTTGGTGCATGACAGTATTAATTCAGCCGAAATTCTTCTGCCACAGATTCAGCATCATGATAATCCACAGCTCCGTGGACCGGTTGCGCAGCCCACTCTGGTGCTTGTTCCAGAATTTTTCCAGCATGGGCGCTTCCAGAAACTGCCGGCCGTCCGGGATTCCTGATCCTGTCCGGCGCCATGATGCTGAAATTAATTTGTTAATTTGGGGGCACCATTCTTAATTTTATTTGATTACAGTTAGCTAGCCAGGTCCGACCCCGGTACAGGTACAGTATACATTCAACCGCTCATCATGCAGTTTAATAATTTCCATGATAACATCAATGTCATGGGGTGGCCTGGCAGTTCCTCGAAATCGTAGCGCTGGTAGAATGTTTTTGCGCTTTTTGTTGCACAGTCCAGTAAAACCGCCACAAATGGCATCATATGGCCGGTACGGTGACAATCGGCAAATGCCTGTGCCAAGAGTCGTTCTCCATGCCCTTGACCTTGAAAGCGTTTGTCCAGCCCTAACCAGGCCAGAGTGACGATGGGCAACAGGGTACCTGGCAGCGTTTTAACCAATTCGTGAGGGAGTTCATCAAAGTTCACTTGCCCCATGGCCAGTGTGTAGTAACCGGCAATAGTATTGGGCTCTTTCAAGAGAATTCTGGTAATGGAAAGTCGTTTTGTCTGGGCCTGACGTGCGCGTTTTTTCAGCCATTCATCTACCACGTCAACGCCACTGTGAAAGTCAGCACGATTGTGGCGTTTCTCCAGTTGTTCGATGGAAAAACAGTTGGGCCACCGAACTGGCTTCACGCATCTCCCCGCATGATTTTTCCCAGCTTGCGCTGGGCCTTTGTAAGTTTTACAGGCGCCTGAAGCGCCAACCAAAATCGTTCCTGTTCATCCGCGGTCATCTGCAGCACCTGATTTTTGGCCTGTTCAACTTCCTTTTTTGCTGTAGGTACCAATACCAGGCGGATATAGTCAGACAATCCCACATGACGCAATTTTGCTGCTTGTATAACGGCCTGCTTGCTTTTTGGGTCCAACCGAGCCTGCAGAGTCTTTGTTGCTCTGTTCATCATAATTCACCTCTGCTAAATAATGTACTCCGATCTGCATGCACTGTCAAGAAAAAGCATATGATGAATCCCGCTATTTTGCGTTTGGAAAACA
>JAIVHE010000193.1 GCA_020201255.1 Desulfobacteraceae bacterium | reverse complement strand
CCCAGATACAGCTTTTTGCCAAACCCCATACCATTCTCCTTATTTCAGAACCTTTTCAAACCAGACTTTTGTAATTTTTTGGTATCATACCCGCTTATTTCAAAAAAGCAACAAATTGACATTTTTTTCCAGGAAAATCCCATGCAGATGTGGCAAAGATTTTTCTTGCTGCATTTTTGTGTTTGTGTTTTTATAAAAAGATGTGTCAATGAGACGTTTTCTTCCGGGTGATGCCGGCTGTTGGAGAGACGTTTGCAATAACCATTTATGTTTATAATCAGGATACAATACCCATGCAAAAAAAAGACTATGTAAAAACCCTCACCATCAACAACCAGGAATATGATTTTTACGACATCTGCCGGCTGGAGGATCACGGGCTGGCCAATATCAGCCGGCTGCCGTTTTCCATCCGTATTCTCGTTGAAAACCTTTTGCGGAAACTTGATGGCAACATTGTTACCGAAGCCGATCTCCTGGCCATTGCCAACTGGAAAAAACACTATGAAGACCCTGTGGAAATTCCCCACCACCCTGCCCGGGTTCTGATGCAGGATTTTACAGGCGTGCCTGCGGTGGTGGATCTGGCAGCCATGCGGGATGCGGTACAAAAAGCAGGCGGTGACCCGGCATCCATCAACCCGCTGATTCCGGTGGAGCTTGTTGTGGACCATTCCGTCCAGCTGGACTTTTACGGCACTGACACCGCCATCACCGACAATGTGGACATGGAATATACCCGCAACAAGGAGCGGTATGAACTGCTCAAATGGGCCCAGATGAGTTTTGACAATTTCCAGGTAGTCCCCCCCAACTCAGGCATCTGCCACCAGGTCAACCTGGAATACCTGGGCCGGGTGGTGATGAAGGATGATTCCGGCAGCAAACCGGTTCTGTTTCCTGATTCCCTTGTGGGAACCGATTCTCACACCACCATGATCAACGGTGTCGGCATCTTGGGATGGGGTGTTGGTGGTATCGAGGCGGAAGCGGTGATGCTGGGACAGCCCTATTTCATGTCCATTCCGGAAGTTATCGGGGTGAACCTCACAGGCAGTCTGAAACCCGGTATAACCGCAACCGACCTGGTGCTCACCATCACCCAGACCCTGCGTGAATATAATGTGGTGGAAAAATTTGTCGAGTTCTTCGGGCCCGGTGTAAAGCATCTCAATGTGACCGACCGGGCCACCATTGCCAACATGGCTCCTGAATATGGCGCCACCATGGGGTTTTTCCCGGTGGACGAAAAAACCATTCAATACCTTGACATGACCGCCAGAACAGAACAGGCTGAACTGACCAGGGCCTATGCCGAAGCATCCGGTCTTTTTTATACCGGCGAGGAAACCATTGATTATACGGATGTAGTGAACGTGGATCTGTCCGAGGTGGTTCCATGCCTTGCAGGCCCGGCAAGACCCCAGGACCGGGTAGCTCTCAACGAAGTGGAAACCAGCTTTTCTCAGCTGCTTTCCTGCAAGCATGACCGGAATGCCAGTATCGGGAACCTTTCCCAGTTTCTTGATGAATCCGGGTGTGTGGCCAGCCGGGAAGCCCAGTGTGAACCAAGCGGGAAACGGTCTGTGAGCATTGACCTGAACGGCACCCGCACAGAGATCGGTGACGGCAGCATCGTCATCGCTGCCATTACCTCCTGCACCAATACATCAAATCCCTCAGTGCTTATCGGTGCCGGCCTGCTTGCGAAAAATGCGGTGAAAAAAGGCCTGACAATCAAACCCTATGTCAAGACCTCCCTTGTACCCGGGTCAAAGGTTGTGAAAGATTACCTGGGCGATGCCGGCCTGCTCCCCTATCTTGAGGCCCTGGGGTTTCATGTGGCAGGATACGGCTGCACCACCTGCATCGGCAACAGCGGTCCCCTTCACCCCCGGATCGAAGAGGCCATTGCCGACAATGACCTGACGGTTGCGGCAATATTGTCCGGCAACCGAAATTTTGAAGCCAGAATCCACCAGCGGGTCAAGGGCAATTTTCTTGCCTCTCCTTTGCTGGTCATCGCCTTTGCCATTGCAGGAAGAATTGATGTTGATCTGGTTACCCGTCCTGTGGCCATGGACCCCAATGGAAAACCGGTTTTTCTGGAAGATATCTGGCCCAAAGACCAGGAGATAGCAGATCTGATACACCAACATGTAAAACCCGAATACTTTGCCGCCGAGTATGCCAGAATTTTTGAAGGCGATGCTTTCTGGAAAGCGCTCAAGGTGACCCAAAGTGTTACCTTTGACTGGGATCATGCCTCCACCTATATCAAAAATCCCCCCTATTTTGAAAACTTTGCCTTAGAAACCGTTCCGCCCGAAGAGATCAAAAATGCCCGGGCTCTGCTGGTCATGGGAGACTCTGTCACCACGGATCATATTTCGCCTGCCGGCGCCATTCCCAAAGACTATCCTGCCGGGCGCTATCTCATGGACAAGGGTATAGCGCCGGAAGATTTCAATTCCTATGGATCCCGCCGGGGCAACCATGAAGTCATGATGCGCGGCACATTCGGCAACATCAGAATCAAAAACCGGATGGTGTCTCCCACAGAAGGCAGTTTCACCAAAAAATTGCCGGAAGGAACCGAACAGTTCATTTATGAT
>JAIVHE010000192.1 GCA_020201255.1 Desulfobacteraceae bacterium | reverse complement strand
TGCCAGGACAAAACACATCAGAAAAAAGGTGCCGGCCGCCACCGGCATCCAGGCAGAAAGCCAGATCAGGGGCAGGGCCGCCAGTGTGCCCAGGGTACCGGGTGCCACCGGGCTGTACCCCAGTCCGCATCCGGTTGCTGCCAGCAAAATGAATCGGTCTTTCCAATTGCCTGTCATGATGTGGTCATCCTTTTATTTCTATAATCTGTGCATTTCCCTGTCAAGGAGATTTACCGCCGGCACCCGGGGCAAACTCATGGATCTTCTGCAATCACGGGCAATCGCTTTCAATCTTCTGTAATCTTCCACAAGCACATGCAATTCTCTGCAATAACCGGTAATCACGGGCAATCTTCTGTGATGCTTTGCTCACTGGACCCGTGGCGGGCGGGGCTTGTTGGTCTCACCGGTTTGCCTCGTTTGACAGGGTGTAAGGCATGGGTTGCTAAACGGCAAAAACTGCGGGCAGGTATGTCCTCAAACAGTTTGCCGTTCTTAACGCTACCCATGCCTAACACCCTGTAACAAACGAAGGCAAAATAGGATTCGACCAACAAGCCCCGCCCGCCACTAGTCTCTGTCAAAAACGATCCAGCCTGGTGCATTCCCGGCACCAAACCAGCCAGTAACACAGATGAGTTACCAAGAAGCGCCCGGGATATCTTATCAACGGGGAGCCCCAAAATCCAAGACCGGTAGCCCCCGGCGGTGTCCTGTTTCAGGACTGTCAGAGCCGCGGATCTCAGGCCGGAAACAGGACACCGCCGGGGGCGGCAATCTTCCGAACAGCCTTTATACCAAAATACAGCCAATTACCTGCAATCCTATGAGGTTCATCATTTGTTGCGGCTGACGGCTGATACAATGCGCCGGCCATACCGGTTATTATCTGCATGCCTATGCCTGACCTTCACCCGCCACCTGTGCATACACTTCTTTGAGTGGAATGCCTTTTTGCCGGGCAATCACTGCCAGGGCTTCATATTCGGGAATCATGCGCCAACTGCCGTCCGGGGACTGAATTTTTTTGGCTGCCACCGGCCCGAACACGGTGTCCATTTGACAGGATTCCCGGTGCAGCACGGCCCGGTCGCAGACTTGGTAGCGCACACCAATGGCCGTGGTCTGGACAAGGATTTCATGAACCATGGCATCCAGGTCATCCAGGGCACACAGCACCTCCACCCGGGTGCCGGGGCGGTTCTTTTTCATGTGTATCGGGGCATAGGTCACATCCAGGGCACCTTTTTCCAGGAGATGGTCCATGACAAAGCCCAGGATCTGGGGATTCATATCATCCACCTGGGTGGTGAGCACCGCGATCTGTTCATGCCAGATATGATCTTTCCCAGCCGGATACAGCCGGTCCGAGGGCTGACCAACCGATTCCCGGCAGGTCGATTCCTGTTGGAACGCTTCCTGGCCAACTGCATCAGCGTGGGTCTCAGCCTGGAAAATCCTGTCCCCGATTCCGGCCCCCGGTCTGCCCCGCTCCGGTTCCCGGCGTATAACCGGTCTGCCCAGGACCATACGCAGCAGATTGGGCACTTTGGCGCCGGTCTCTCTTTTTCCGGCACCATACCCGGTTTTAACGATCTGCATGGGCGGCATAGGACCAAATTCAGATACCAGGACAGCTGCCAGGGCCGCACCCGTGGGAGTCACAATTTCTGTTTTGGCATCAGACCCGGTCACGGGAATGCCTTCCAGGATCGCCAGGGTGGCCGGCACCGGCACGGGAATTTTTCCATGGGCGCAGTCCACAAACCCGGACCCCAGGGGCACCACGGAAGCATACACCCGGGTGATGCCCAGTTTTTCCATGCACAAAAAAGTACCCAGAATATCCACCAGGGAATCAATACCCCCGATCTCATGGAAATGCACTGCTTCCATTTTTTGGCCATGAATGACGGATTCTGCCCGGGCAATCTTTTCAAAAACTGCCAGGCTGCCGGACTTCACAAATTCCGACAGGTCAGATCCCTGGATCAGGGCCTGGATATCCGTATACCTTCGGGATGTTTTTGTGTCCGTCACCACCACGGTCAGGTCCACTGCCCGCAAGTGGCTGCGGAACACGGGTTCTGCTTTGATACGGAACCCTTTGACCAGGGGTGTGAGCTGCGCTTCCAGCCAGCCCGGGTCCACCCCCAGATCCACCAGGGCACCCAGGCACATGTCCCCGCTGATGCCGGAGATCATGTCCAGGTACAAGATCATCTAAACGTTGTCTCCGGCTGCATGCACCTGAAGGATTTCCAGCACCAGGCGGGCCGTAGCTTCCATGTCTTTCAAAGCAATGGATTCATTCACCGTATGCACATCGGTCATGCCCGTGCCCAGACCCCCGGCCACAATACCCTTGCCGAAAAAAACATTGGCATCAGCCCCGCCGCCGATGGTCTTGCTCTCCAGGGTCCTGCCCAGGTTGGCGGCGGTTTTTCTGGCCAGGACAACCGCCTCATGGTCTTCCGGAATATTGGTGTTGGGAAAATCATTTTCCACCACAATGTCCGCCCGGGGAACCGTATCATCGCCGCGCAGTGCCCGGGCGGTTTCTTCAAAAGTGGTCACAATCTTTTTGGTCACGGTTTCCAGTTTCTCCGGATCATGG
>JAIVHE010000496.1 GCA_020201255.1 Desulfobacteraceae bacterium | reverse complement strand
ATGCAATGCTTGCCAGATGTTTTGATGGGTTTTATGACCCTTTAAGGGTAACCCCTAATCTGTATTGATAATACTGAACGTTCTTTACCGACAATCCGAATAACGGAACAGATGTTTCTTGTACATTTTAAATAATATTAGGTTCTTATCATAATTATGCGGCCTTTTGTTCAGGATACAACGGGAGTTGTCGTGATTTGACGGTCGATTTCTTTTTTCGTTGGCCAGCCATTTTTATCAACAATACTGCGATACTGCTTAGTGTACAGCGAGCCATGGTCGCATGTTGACTGCGAACTCGAACAGTTTCGAGTCCGGCTTGATTCTTCAGAAGGTTAAATGGGCGCTCGCAGTTCTTGCGTAGATCATGGGCCTCTTGTATCAAGTCGGTGTAATGAGGAATGTGTTGGAAAAAACCACCATCTACCGGTAATAATCGATATCGTGGACACTTGCCGGAAAACATGCATTCCCCCGCAGCTGCATTGCATTTATATTCATGCATCTGGTTTTCGACCCCGACGTGAAGCATGGGGAAATCACATTGAGCATGGCAAAAAACATCTCCGGTTGCCGTGTCGGTATGTTCCGGCGCCAACACTTTGGCTGATGGTGGTGTTGTTAAGATCACCCCTGTTTCCGCAAACAGAGATCCATCTTTGTCATGGTAGGCTTCATCGGCGGTAATGAGCTTCAGATCAATACCCATTGCTTGCGCCAAGTTGACCAGGAACGGCAGAAAATGACTATCATGATGATTTGCCGGAGCCAAGAGGGAGACAAGGGGAAAGCTTTGACCTGATTTGACATCAATAGCCGTTAAGGTATGCAGGCGGTAGCCGATTACGTACGTCGACTTATCTCGTTTATTCCGCCGCTTTCCGCAGTCGCTGTCGATGTCGCTGTAAATGCGTATCTTTTTCCCATTAATATTCAGGGTGGCCAAGGGGATTTTGCAGTCATTGACCAGTTCGGTGGAATCAATGGCGTGCAATTGATTCTCGCCAAGAAGCCCGGACTGGAAAAAATGGTGCAGAATATACACCAGAAGGTTCACCTGCTGAACAAAAGAGATGGAACTTCGAAACTTGCTCAGCTGGGTATGATCAATCATATCTTTCTTGTTCAGCGGTAGACCGATAAAAACCCGGTTTTGTTTCCGATCCAAGCCGAGATATTCTTCCGTACAGAATTTTCGATAACTGATCTCCGGATACTTTATCGCCTTGAGTAGCTCGGCACGGAAAAAGTTGTTGGGAAATAAATCGCGCTTGGCCGGGGTATAGCCCTCATTAGCCAAAAGTCGGTTGAGGATTCGATCATCAAGCAGTTCGTCAACAAATTGAAGTTCTTTGTCTTTGATGTATATGGCCGATCGTTTGCAATTACTCAGTTTTATAATTCTATTTTTATCAACTGTATCAATGAGATGTGACATGGCATTAAGATTTATGATTCCCTTGCTCGGCATCTGTTGCTCAATCCCCAGAAGATCTTCTTTGGGGGCTGTAACAGTTTGCTTGAAATCGTAATCGGCAACAAGTTCCGACAATACTTTCTTGGCGATCTCCTTTTTCTCTTTTCGGGTGAGGCGTTTCCAGTTCGGGAATTGTTTTTTCAGTTGTTTTCGGACGATGAGCTTGATATCCTTGAGATGCATAAAGCCTCCGTTTTGGATTGATATTCTCTCGCTAAGTTTATTCGTCCATTATAGAGGCTTTATGTATTTTAAGCAACTGATCTCAATAGACATAATGTAGTTTATTGCAACACCCTTTTAAAGTCTAATAAATTTGGATATGTAGTAATGTTTGTCCCTATTTTTTGTTCTTGACTGGTTGGGTGGGGATAGCTATGATAGCACACTACTATCCATAAAGATCATAAAGATAAAAATATGTTATGGATAATTATACGAATGTTTTAGGATTAATTTATGAGAATTATATCCAAAAAACCGTTGAGGGATTTTTGGGAGATACATCCTGAGTCAAGATCGATATTAGAAGGCTGGCTACTAAAGGCAAAGCAGATGACACCAACTTCATTTACTGAAGTTCGTCAGACATTTGGTTCAGCGGATTATGTTGATGGTTTTATAATATTCGATGTAGGGGGCAACAAGTATAGGATTGTTGCTGTTATTCATTACGATAAGCAAAGACTTTATGTCCGAAAAGTAATGACTCACTCAGAGTATGATCGGAACGATTGGAGGAAAAAATGAATCAGATGATTGATTGCAATAAGCTGATTTCAGCCTGGGAAATGCTTCAGTCCATTGTACCTGTTACGCATATCGAAACAGAAACAGATTATGAACAAGCTACAATTTTGCTGAATAGTCTTCTGGATATTGTCCGTGATGACGATTTACATCCTTTGTATTCATTTGTGTCAGTAGTTGGAGATCTGATTGAGGCATATGAAATAGGTATGGATTTTTCTGTCTCTGTTTAATTTTTTAACCAACTGTGCTGAGAACTATTGGTATGGGGAACCCTGGAGGTATAAGCCTTAATCACGGAAAGAAAAGCCGTTGACTTTGCCTGGTACGTGAGGAAGAAGCTGGGGAAATGAGAGAAGATGGGTGGTTGACTGCATGGTAAATCACCTGGATGGCCC
>JAIVHE010000014.1 GCA_020201255.1 Desulfobacteraceae bacterium | reverse complement strand
AGCTGCTGAAATCGGGTATGAAGTCTTCCTCATTGAAAAGGAAGCATCCCTTGGTGGAAGAGTGTCCCAGTTGAAACACTACTTCCCGAAGCTCTGTCCGCCCACATGCGGACTTGAAATCAATTACAGGCGGATTAAAGACAACAAAAATATCAAGGTGTTCACCATGTCGGAAGTGGGACATGTGGACGGCACCCCCGGGGACTATACCGTCACGGTAAAAACCGCTCCCAGGTATGTCAATGAAAACTGCACAGCCTGTGGTGAATGTGCCAACGTCTGTGAGACCGAAATTTCCAATGAGTTCAACTTTGGCATGGACCGAAGAAAAGCAGCGTACCTACCCCACAACATGGCCTTTCCCATGCGCTATGTCATGGATCCGTCCATGGGTACTGATGACAGAGACAAGGTAAAAGAGGCTTGTAAATATGACGCGGTTGACTTTGACATGGAAGAAAAAACCTTTGATCTGAAAGTGGGTGCTGTCGTGTGGAATACCGGCTGGCAGCCCTATGACGCAACCCGGATTGACAACCTCGGGTTCGGCCGGTACCAGAATGTCATCACCAACATGATGCTGGAAAGAATGGCATCCATCAATGGTCCCACCCAGGGCAAAATTCTGCGGCCGTCCGATGACAAGGCCCCAAAAACCATTGCCTTTGCCCAGTGCGCCGGATCCCGGGATGAAAACCATCTGCCTTATTGTTCTTATATCTGCTGTATGGCATCGTTGAAACATGCCACCTACCTGCGCGAACAATATCCTGACGCAAAAATTACTATCTATTATATAGATCTGCGAACCCCGGGTCTAAAGTATGAAAAATTTTATGCAACACTCAAGCAAGATAAAAACATATTCTTTGTAAAAGGAAAAGTGGCTGAGGTCACAGAAGATGCGGCTTCCGGTAACATCAAGCTTGTGGCGGAAGATACCATCACCGGTGAAAAAATCAGGCAGACCGTGGATATGCTGGTTCTGGCCACCGGTATGCAGCCCACTGCAGCCATTGACAAGCCCGCAGCAGACCTGACCTATGACGTGGACGGGTTTATTGTCAATGACTTTTCAAAAGGCGGCATGTTTGCGGCAGGATGCGCCAACAAGCCGGCCGATGTTGTTACATCTAACCAGAATGCCACAGGCATGGCCCTCAAAGCCATTCAGACCCTTGTAAGGAGGTAATGTAAACCATGGATAAGAAATACGGCGTATATATCTGCACAGGCTGCGGAATAGGAGATACCCTTGACATGGAAGATCTGGTGGATATTCCTGAAGAAGAGGGCGTAAACTGCACCACCCATCCTTTCTTATGTTCCAAAGAAGGGGTGGCACTCATACAAAAGGATGTGGACGAGGAAAAGGTCAATGCCATGGTAATCGGGGCATGCTCCCGCCGGGTCAACTTTGATGTATTCCGGTTCGACGATTGCATTGTGGAACGGGTGAATCTGCGGGAAGGCGTGGTATGGCCCCATTCCCGGGAAACCTATCCAGCCTTGACCCAGGAGCAAAAAGAGGATGAAGAACATTTTGACCGGATACAGATGAAAGCCCAAGACTACATCAAAATGGGCATGATCCGCGTGGAAAAGGTCAAACTGCCGGCACCCTCTCCACCTGAATCATTTTCCAAAAAGATACTGGTGCTGGGAGGGGGTGTCACCGGCATGGCTGCGGCATTGGATGCCGCCAAAACCGGTTATGATGTGACCATTGTGGAAAAAACCGCTGCACTGGGGGGATATGCTGCAAAACTGCGAAACCAGATGCCGGTATCAGCGCCTTTTGAGGCGCTGCAAACGCCGGTTGCGGACAGCATGATCCAGGAAATACAGGGATATCCCAATATTGATGTGAGAACCAGCTGCGAAGTGGCCCGCATTGCCGGCCAGCCCGGTGAGTTCACCGTAACCTTCAAAAAACCCGGCGAAAGAATCCCGTTTGATGTTCCGTTCCCGCTGCCCGAAGAGATGATGGTGGATGAGAACGGCAAGGAACTGCTTCCCGAAGCTGCCCACGCAAAATTTCTGGAATACAATGAAGGCCGACTTGACATTCTCAATCTTGATCCGAATGGCGAGCTTTACGGGGCCGTAATTCTGGCGGCCGGGTGGCGGCCTGCTGACATGGCAAAGGAAAATTATGACCATCTGGGACTTGATCTGCCTGATGTAATCACCAACCACGAATTTGAAATGATTGCTGCCAAGGGCAAAATTGTCAGGCCTTCCGACGGCAAAGAAGCCAAAAATGTGGTGTTTATCCAGTCCCCGGGCAAAGAGGAAGATGATTCGGATTTTGGTTATGCCGGTTCCGTCACCTCCCAGGTAGCGCTGAAACAGGCCCGGTATGTGACCGAAGATTATGCCGACGGCAAAGCCTATGTGATCTACCAGCATATGCGGACCCCCGGACTGCAGGAATATTTTTACAAAAGCATGCAGCAGGAAGATGGGGTTTTCATGACCAAAGGGGCTGTAACCAGTGTGGAAAGCCAGGGTGACGGTTTGGCGGTTACTGCTGTTAACACTCTTCTGGGTGAAAACCTGGCACTGAAAGCTGACATGGTGGTTGTGGCCGGCGGTATGGTGCCTGCCACCAAGGATGACCCTGTGGTTAACCTGGCCTACCGGCAGGGTCCGGGATTCAGGGACAATGATATTTTCGGCCAGTACGCAGACTCCAACTATATCTGTTTTCCCTATGAAACCCAGAGAACCGGAATTTATGCAGCCGGTGCCATCCGCCGGGCCATGACCATTGAAGAATCCATTGAAGATGCGGCCGGTGCAGCCCTCAAGGCCATTCAGTGTATTGAAAGTGCAAACCGGGGTATGTCTGTCCACCCAAGATCCGGGGACCTGACCTTTCCGGAATTTTTCTTTCAACGATGCACCCAGTGCAAACGGTGCACCGTGGAATGCCCCTTTGGTGCTCTGGATGATGATGAAAAAGGCACGCCAAAGGCCCGCCCCACCAGGTGCAGACGATGCGGTACCTGTATGGGTGCCTGTCCGGAACGAATCATTTCCTTTGCCGACTATACCATTGACTCCATCGGTTCCCAGATCAAGGCGGTGGGCGTACCATCGGAAGATGATTTTGAGGAACCCCCCTTCCGGTTCCTTGCTTTGATCTGTGAAAATGATGCATTCCCGGCCCTGGACATGGTGGGCTTGAACCGCATGGATTATTCCCCGGATGTCCGGTTCATTCCGGTACGATGTCTGGGATCTGTGAACACTATCTGGATCAAAGATGCCCTGGCCCAGGGTATGGACGGTGTTATCCTTATCGGCTGCAAACATGGTGATGACTACCAGTGCCATTTTATCAAAGGATCTGAACTGGCTGAAATCCGGGTGAAAAAAATCGGAGATGCCCTGTCCAGCCTGTCTCTGGAAGAAGAACGCGTCGCCTTTGTGGAAGTAGCCATTGATGAGTATGATAAACTGCCCAAGATTATCAATGACTTTGTTGAAGAGGTGGATGCCCTGGGTCCCAATCCATTCAAGGGATTCTAATGTCAGCATATCAAATATATACGGAGGTAATATAATATGACACAAACATATCTTGCCCAGCCGGACCTGGGATTTATAGCCCAGTTACGTGGTCTTGGCGGAGACACCCTGAAAAAATGTTACCAGTGTGCCAGCTGTTCCGTGGCCTGCCCCATTGCACCGGAAAACAGCCCTTTCCCCAGAAAAGAAATGATTGCCGCTTCCTGGGGGCTCAAGGACCGGCTGATCAAAAGTGCTGACATCTGGCTGTGCCACAATTGCGGGGACTGTACCGACCTGTGCCCGAGAGGTGCTGCACCCGGAGATGTGCTGGCGGCAGTCCGGTCGGCTGCCATCACTGAGTATGCTCAGCCCAGGGCGTTGGCCAAAGCGGTGAATGACCCCAAAAAACTTCCCTGGCTGCTGGGGATCCCGGCCATCTGGATTGCCATTCTGGCGTATATCACCATGGCTCATGAAGATGTGATGACCAAACTCTTTAATGTTTTCGGCATTGCCTGGTCCCATGCCCATGAAGGGGCGGAACATGTCATTGCACAGGCGGATTTCTTTTCCACCTGGTTTGTGGATCTGACCTTTGTGCCATTGGCCACAGCCGTGGTCATTATATTCGCGCTCAGCCTGAAACGCTTTTTGACTGATATCCATGAAAATGCGGTGATGGAGAAAAAAACCGACAAGAAAAATCTGGATTACAAAGCCCTTTTACAGTCTCTGGTCCAGGTAATTCCCAGGATACTCAAGCATGAAAAATTCAATGAATGCGAGACCAACAAAGAGCGGTCCACCCCCCATATGATGGTGTTGTTTTCCTTTATCGGTCTGGCCATTGTCACGAGCATTTTCTTTATCGTGCTGTATGTATTCCAGACGCCTGGTCCCTATTCCCAGCTTAATCCGGTAAAATGGCTTGCCAATATTGCCGGTGTCGCCCTTGTCATCGGCGCAGGTCTCATGATCAAATCCCGCCTGGACAACAAAGAACAGGTTACCACTTATAAAGACTGGTATATTTTGGGAATCGTCTTTTCGGTGGGTATCACCGGCATGCTTACAGAAATGGCACGACTGGCGCATCTGGAATGGACGTCCTATGGCTTCTACTACCTGCACCTGATCGCGATCTTTAATTTGTTTGCTTTTCTGCCGTATTCTAAAATGGCCCACCTGGTTTATAGAACCACGGCCATGACGTACGCAGAATACGCCAACCGAAAATAAAAAGGTAGCTTTTAGCTGTTAGCTATTAGCTGTTAGCTGTTAGCTTTTAGCTAAATACAAATTTCTGTACTATTATATTAAAAAGAGGCTGATGCGTATCAGCCTCTTTTTTTTACACCCGGGCACACCAGCCTGGAAAAAAGGGAGATTCAGAATTTTGAACAACATTGCAGTACTGCCGGGCGATGGCATTGGCCCGGAAATAATGAAACAGGCTGTTAGAGTTCTGGACCGGGCCGGCCAGATCTATGGATTTGACCTTACATACGAATATGGCCATGTAGGGGGCGCGGCCATCGACCACCACGGCCAGGCCCTGCCCCATTCCACCCTGGCTCTGTGCCAGGCCAGTGATGCCATTTTATTCGGATCTGTGGGTGGTCCCAAATGGGAACATCTTCCCCCGGAGCTGCAACCGGAACGGGGAGCTCTGCTACCGCTGAGAAAACATTTCGGCCTTTACTGCAATCTGCGGCCGGCAAAAGTGTTCCCCACCCTGGCCCATGCATCTCCATTGCGGTCTGACATTGTACAGGATGGCTTTGATATTCTCTGTGTACGGGAACTTACCGGCGGCATCTATTTTGGGGAACCAAAAGGCAGAAAAGGAGAAGGAAAGGATGAATATGCCTTTGATACCATGGTTTATGCCCGGTTTGAAATTGAGCGTATCGCCCGAATGGCCTTTGATGCCGCCAGGCTGCGGACCAAAACAGTAACCTCCATTGACAAGGCAAATGTCTTGTTTTCCATGGTCTTGTGGCGGGAAACCGTAACCAGGGTTGCCAAAGAGTATCCGGATGTAACATTGCACCATATGTATGTGGACAATGCCGCCATGCAGCTGGTCAAAAATCCGCACCAGTTTGATGTGCTTTTGTGCGGTAACATGTTCGGGGATATTATTTCAGATGAATGTGCCATGATTACCGGTTCCATGGGACTGCTTGCCTCCGCCAGCCTGAATGAAAAAAAATTCGGCCTGTATGAACCAGCCGGCGGATCCGCACCGGATATTGCCGGCAAAGGCATTGCCAACCCCATTGCCCAGATCCTGTCAGGTGCCATGATGCTCAAATATACCCTTGGCTACACTGCTGCGGCTGATGCCATTGAAAATGCCATCGCCCGGGTACTGGAGCAGAAGATATTGACAGCTGATCTGGCCGGGAACAAGGTGACGCCCGTAAACACCGAGGGCATGGGAGATGCTGTTGTAAAGGCACTGACACCTGACAGCTGATGAAACCTGTCAGCTGAAACCCTTTGGCTTTCACACATATAAAAAAGGGGGTTCTGGTTGTTACCAAAACCCCCTTTTCGTATTGTGGCGGGAGTGACGAGACTCGAACTCGCGGCCTCTTGCGTGACAGGCAAGCGTTCTAACCAACTGAACTACACCCCCGTTGTCACCTGTTCTTGTGGTGGGCGATGCAGGACTTGAACCTGCGACTTCAACCTTGTAAGGGTTGCACTCTCCCAACTGAGTTAATCGCCCGAAAAACAAAAGCACTTATATCAACATACCAAATTGGTGTCAAGCAGATTTTACGCAAATCCATTTTTTTTTTGAATACTGTCAATTTATCCTTTGATTATTGTGCAAGTGCCTTGCAAGACAAATTTTTCCATGATATATAATAGTAATGCAATAAGTTATGCGAATAGTATTTATCCGATAAATTGTGATGCCGGGCATTTTCTTCTTTTGCTTTGTGATAATCGGTCACAAGATAATTGAAACGTTCTGTTCCCGTTCTCATCATCAGCAACACACTTATGATCAAGGAGTCTCGTGACTATGGAACCTGTGGCAGGATATCTGGAAATTATGGACAAAGGATTTGGATTTCTGCGGGAAATAGAAGAAAACTTCCAACCCCGCCCTGAAAATCCCTATGTACCCAACAGCCTGATACGCAAATTGAATCTGCGGGAAGGCAGTTATATTGAAGGCTTTGGAGAAAAAAAAGACCCCAGAAATCTTAACCTGGCCTTGATCCGGGTTGAAACAATCAATGGTCTGCCCTTTGACGAATTTATAAAGATACCCATGCTCCAGGACCAGGTAAGTATCAATCCCTATGAGCGCTATATTCTGACCCAGAATGAAGATGATGTGGTTGGCAAAGCCCTTGATATTATTGTTCCCATCGGCATGGGACAGCGGGGATTGATTATTGCACCACCCAAATCGGGAAAAACGTTTATTTTGCGCCACATGGCCAACTCAGTGGTTACCAACAATCCCGAAGCCACCGTCTTTATACTGCTGGTGGATGAACGCCCTGAAGAGGTAACCGATTTTCAGCGGGGGCTGGTGGATGCACATGTGCTCTATTCTTCCGCTGACCAGCAGATCGGTCAGCATATGCGAATGACCAGACTGGCCATGCACACAGCCATCAGATGTGCCGAAATCGGCCAGGATGCCGTGGTGTTTATCGATTCTCTGACCCGCATGACAAGGGCATTTAACGCAGATACCGACAGCTTCGGCAAAACCCTGTCAGGCGGACTGGGTGCCAATGCCATGGAATTTCCCAGAAAAATATTCGGTGCAGCCAGAAAACTTGAAAACGGTGGTTCGCTGACCATTATCGCCACCATCCTGGTGGATACAGGCAGCCGCATGGATGATGTAATATTTCAGGAATTCAAGGGAACCGGCAACATGGATCTGTTTTTATCCCAGCAATGTGCTGAACAAAGGATCTGGCCGGCCATCAACATCAACCAGAGCGGCACCAGAAAAGAAGATTTGCTCATGGACCAGAAATCCTATCAAAAAGTGGTTGACGTCCGCAGAAAAGTCGCCGCCAAAGACGAAATATCCGCCATGGTGGAGTTTCTTTCACTGCTGGAAGATTTTTAGACCGCCGGCTAAAAGCTAACAGCTAAAAGCTAACAGCTAACAGCTTTCATGTTTGGTTGTGCCCGCCAGGGCTTGGGTGTTTTTATATGAAAGCCGTCAGTACTCAGCCATCAGCTAATCGCTAACCGCTTTCTTTCATTCTTTATTGTGCCCGCCAGGACATGGGTGTTACGCAGAAGGTGAAAGCGCGTTCTCCAGCACCTGGTTCATATCATCCACAAATACAATTTCCAGTTGCTTTTGAATTGATTTGGGAATTTCCTGGATATCTTTTTTATTTTCCGAAGAAATCACCACTTTGCGGATACCGTTAGTGTGGGCAGCCAATAATTTTTCCTTTACACCACCAATGGGCAATACCCTTCCCCTGAGCGTTATTTCTCCGGTCATGGCAACATTCCGGTGCACCGGCCGGCCCGTTAAAATAGACACCACAGCCGTACACATGGCAATGCCTGCTGATGGTCCGTCCTTGGGAATGGCGCCTTCGGGCACATGAATATGAATGTCCTGATCCTTGTAAAAGTCATCTCTTATCCCCAAATCCTTGCTTCTTGATCTGACATAACTGACAGCTGCCTGGGACGATTCTTTCATGACGTCTCCCAGTTTTCCTGTAATCATGATCCGCCCTTTTCCGGGCATGGTGACCGCCTCAACCGTCAGCAGTTCTCCGCCTGCCTGGGTCCAGGCAAGTCCGGTCACGATACCGGGTTTGTCTTCCACTTCAAGGGGTTTGTTACGAAATTTGGCCTGGCCTAAAAATTTCTGGACACTGGTGGTGCTGACCTGATGGCATTTACGTTCTTTGGTACGCACGATCCTGGTGGCGATTTTTCTTATGACAGAAGATATTTCTCTCTCGAGATTTCTGACACCCGCTTCTCTGGTATATCGGTGAATGATGGTCTGCACCGCATTCTGGGAAAATGTCACATCCCGGGCATTCAATCCGTTTTCCAAAAGCTGCTTGGGGATCAAAAACCCTTTGGCAATCTGCTCCTTTTCATAAGCGGTGTAACCGGGAATCTGGATGATTTCCATTCTGTCACGCAACGGGGCTGGAATATCAAAAAGAGTATTGGCAGTAGTGATGAATAAAATTTCCGACAGATCATAATCCACTTCCAGGTAATGGTCATTGAAATGTTTGTTCTGTTCCGGATCCAGTGCTTCCAGCAGAGCAGATGAGGGATCTCCCCTGAAATCGGATGTCATCTTGTCAATCTCATCCAGACAGAAAACCGGATTGTTATATCCCACCTTCTTGAGGGTCTGGATAATTTTACCGGGCATGGCACCCACATAGGTACGCCGATGCCCCCGGATTTCCGCCTCGTCCCGGACACCTCCCAGAGAAATTCTGGCAAAGGACCTTCCGGTGGCTGATGCGACAGACCGGGCTAAAGAGGTCTTTCCCACACCCGGCGGGCCCACCAGACAGAGGATCGGTCCTTTTATTTTTTTTACCAGTACCTGCACGGCCAGGTATTCCAATATTCTTTCCTTGGGTTTTTTCAGGCCGTAATGATCATGGTCCAGTGTTTCTTCTGCTTTTTCCATCTGCAAACTCGCCGGATTCCCCGTCTTCTCCCATCTCTTTTTTGATGGCCCGCATCTGTTCGGTAAGATAGTGGCGTTTTTGCAGCCTCTCCATCTGTTCTTTGACACGGCCCTTGATCTTCTGGGACATGTTAAACACCTCTGTTTCCTGCTCAATCAACTGTAGCAAAAGAAAAAAGCGTTCTTCAATATCCTCGCATTCCAAAAGCTTTTGCTTGTCAGACACTTTAAACGGCAACTGGGCGGCAATGGCATCTGCATACCGGGAAGGATCTTTTTCCAGAACCTCCAGGTTTTTAAAAAAGCTTTTGGACACAGCATTAGACAGGGTGCTATAGTGTTCAAATGCTTCCAGAACGGTTCGCAAAGCAGCTTTTACCACGGTTTCCGGCATGGATTTCTCTTCGGCCAGTATATAATCTACCGTTAAAAACCCTTTTTCATCACTGAGCTTGAGAATTTTTCCCCGTTGGCACCCTTCCACTAACGCCTTTACCGTTCCGTCAGGCAACCGCAGCAACTGGGTGATTTTTGCCTCGGTTCCCACCTGAAAAATATCCTGAATGGTGGGTGTAAGCACTTCAGGATCTCTCTGGGTGGTAAGAAATATCCGTTTATCCACTGCCATGGCTTCTGACAGGGATTTGATGGATTTTTCCCTGCCCACAAACACAGAGGTGGTTACAAAGGGAAAAAGAACCATATCCCGCAGCGGGACCAGGGGCAGTGTTTTTTTGATACGTTCTGAGCCGTCCTGATTGAAAAATCTGGAAATATTGATCATCTGCTCACTTTTTTTGTCAGGCCTGCTTTTTGGGTTGTTCATACAAAAGAATGGGAGCCTCATTTTTCAGGACGACTTCTTCTCCCACAACACATTCGCGCACATCTTGTTTTGAGGGAATTTCATACATGATATCCAGCATGGTTTTTTCCATGATGGCCCGCAATCCCCTGGCACCTGATTTTCTGGCCACAGCTTCTCTGGCCATGGCTTCAAGCGCCTCATCAGTGAATTGCAGATCCACACCTTCCACCTTGAACAATTCCCGGTATTGTTTCACCAGGGCATTTTTGGGTTCTGTGAGGATCTTGACCAGAGAGGGTTCCGTGAGTTCACCAATGGTGGTGATAATCGGCAGGCGTCCCAGAAATTCCGGAATCAATCCGAATCTAATCAGATCTTCTGGTTTGAGCTGTTCCAGAAGTGTCGCCGCTCTATAATTTTTTCAAGACCTGTGAAGGTCCCACCGCAGATAAAAAGAATATTGGAAGTGTCCACCTTGACGTAGTCCTGCTGGGGATGCTTTCTTCCCCCTTTGGGGGGAATACTGGCAACGGTGCCTTCAATAATCTTCAGCAGGGCCTGCTGGACCCCTTCCCCTGAGACATCCCGGGTTATGGACGGATTGTCACCCCGCTGGGATATTTTATCGATTTCATCAATATAGATGATCCCTTTCTGGGCCCGCTCAATATCATAGTCTGCATTCTGAACCAGGGACAACACAATGTTTTCCACATCTTCGCCCACATAACCGGCTTCTGTCAGGGCAGTGGCATCGGCAAGGGCAAAGGGGACATCCAGAAACCTGGCAAGGGTCTGTGCCAGCAGGGTTTTGCCACACCCGGTGGGACCGATGATCAGGATATTGCTTTTCTGAATCTCCACATCATCGGAGGGCCTCTCCATGCTGGCTGTAAGCCGTTTATAATGATTGTATACCGCAACTGCAAGTACTTTTTTGGCTGCATCCTGCTCAATTACATAGGAATCGAGCAATTCCTTGATCTGTTTGGGCACAAGAAACTCTTTGGCCCCATCAGATTCAGCCGCTTTTTCTTTTTCTTCATCCTCAATTATCTCACCACATAGGCTGATGCATTCATTGCAGATGTAAACACTGGGGCCTGCAATCAGCTTTTGTACTTCTTTTTGATTTTTCCCGCAAAAAGAGCAGAAAAACTGATCATTGGGATCATCTTTTTTGGCCATGTTTTTTGGACTCCTTTGAAGCGTAGCTTAGACTTCTGCTTCCAATTCACTTCTGTCGGCAACCACCCGGTCAATTATGCCATAGGTTTTTGCCTCATCACCAGACATAAAATAATCTCTGTCCGTGTCTTTGGCAATTTTATCTATTTTCTGTCCGGTGTGGGCTGCCATTATTTCGTTCAGGGTATCTTTCATTCGTAAAATCTCAGTGGCCTGGATCTTAATATCTGCTGCCTGACCCTGTGCACCGCCCAAAGGCTGGTGAATCAGAATCCTGCAATTGGGCAAAGCAAAGCGTTTTTTGGGTGCACCTGCTGCCAGAAGCAATGCTCCCATGCTGGCTGCCTGGCCAATACAGACGGTTGCCACATCCGGCTTGATATACTGCATGGTATCATACACCGCCAGGCCGGCTGTTACCACACCGCCGGGAGAATTAATGTAAAAACTGATATCTTTTTCAGGATCTTCCGATTCCAAAAAAAGCAGCTGGGCAACAATGAGGTTGGCAATTTCGCTGTCAATAGCTGAACCCAAAAATATTATCCGATCTTTTAACAGACGTGAATAAATATCATAGGCACGCTCTCCTCTGTTCGTCTGTTCAACAACCATTGGCACTAGGGGCACAATATAACTCCTTATAATTTCAAGTATTTAGAATCTGTAGATGGCACTTTTTCATACCGTTTGCAGCCGCTGAAACAGTTATTTTTCGATTTCTTCGGATGCTTGCGTATCATCTTCAGACCGTGCTGTCTGCACCGTATCATCATCGTGTGAATCAATATCCGGATCTTTTTCCGTTACATCACCTTCTTCAAGTATAAGATCAATAGCCTTTTTTTCAAGCTGGCTATATTTATAATATTCCAGTTGTTTGGGATCCATCTTGAAAAAATTTTTTATGGCATCCACGCTTGCATTCATCCCTTGTGCCATTTCCGCTAAACTTGCTTCCAGTTCCTCATCAGTGAGATCCAGTTTTTCCTGGGTAATAATTTTATCCAAAATGAGATGCCGTCTGGCCTGTTTTTCCGCCACATCCCGGTATTGGGAAAACAGCATATCCCGGCTCAGCCCTTCCTGCTCAAGCGTGGTATTATTGGCTGCATATGCCTGTTCCGCTTCTTTGACGATGCCATTCAGTTCTCCTTCAATCATTGCTTCAGGCACTTCAAAAATATATTTTTCCAGCAAATGCTGAAATATCTGTTCACTGAGTTCATGTGTAATGCGCTGTTTGTTTCCTTTGTCCAGATTATCCCGAATGGAATCTTTGACATCCTCCAGGGTTTCAAATCTGCCAAGGTCTTTCACCAGGTCATCATTGATTTCGGGCAAAACCTCCTCCTGGATCTCTTTGAGGGTTACCTTGTACAAAATGGTTTTGCCTTTTACATTTTCATCCGGGTAGTCTTCGGGATAGGCAACCTCGATTTCAAGATCCTGCACCGGAATACTTCCAAGCAGTTTTTCAGAAAACTCTTTGGGCAATGCATCACGACCGATACCATAGACATAATTTTCAATTTTCGGTGTATGCTCATAGGGCTCATTATTCAAAAACCCCTGGTAATCGATCAGAACAAAATCGGTTTCTTTGACAGCGCGTTTTTCTTTTACCGTCTGTTTTTTGGCCATGGTCTTCTGAATCATATGAATCTGACCGTCAATTTCAGCATCAGAAACCACATACCGGTTTTTTTCAAGACTGATCCCCTTAAAATCGATGTCTTCGAGTTCAGGCTTTACTTCTACGGTAATATCAAAGATATAGGCAGCCTCCGGGTCCAGATCCGGCGGGTCCATCTGAGGACCACCCACAATGTTCAGATCATGCTCCTGGATGGCCTCAATAAAAGAGTCCTGGATCAGCCGAGGTGCGACATCAGCATGGACATCTTTGGAAAAACGGTTTTCAAGCACCTTTCTGGGAATCTTGCCTTTTCTGAACCCTTTGATATCCGCCTTTTTTTTCAGCTCGTTGTATGCCTTGTCAAGTTCTTTTGCAACTTTTTCTTTGGGAATTTCAAAAGAGAGTACTTTTTTCACACTGCTTTTGTCTTCGATTTTTACCTGCATGTTTTTGTCCTGTTACATTCCATGATTAATGAACCGTTTTCAAAAAATTTGTGCAACCTTTCAATTTTAGGCCATATATACTAGATTATATTACACAAAACCATTTAACAAAGTTTACTAAAATAACGCTTATCCATACTGGTGTCAAGAAAATTGGCAAAGAATATGCCTGAAAAAACATCTTGCATTGTAACCCCTTAGATGATAGATATTATGGTTATGTCAAAATATCCGGGGCGTAGCGCAGTCTGGTAGCGCGCCTGCTTTGGGAGCAGGATGTCGGGAGTTCAAATCTCTCCGCCCCGACCATATATTTTGTTTGTACATATCTTTTTGTGGATTTAATTCTAAGGCCGCCTGAGACACTATGGTATTTTTTACCGCGATGCTCGTCATCATCATTATCTACTATCTGCAGATGGATGGATTGATTTATGCTACGATTGTTGCTTTGGTCGCCGAACTTGTCAATATCTTCATGGCCCACGCATTGAGCAAATCTGTTGAAAAAAAAATGCGGCTGCGCATCCGCAGGCTTGTGAATGGGTACAGCAAACGCCTGAAGACAAACCGTAAAACCATCCAGCAGCTTGAGAAAATCCAGGAAGAATCTGTTAAAAAACTATACAATGCCAATCTGAAAATCAAAGAATATGAAGCCAAACTGGAACTGCTGGAAAAAACATCCCCCTCTTTGGCCCAAAACATCATACCCCCGGAACCGGGAAAACCGTCTCCCGAAGACCTGCACCAGACAGTGCCTTTGACAAAACAACCAGTGGAAAGCAACCAGGATTTTTCAGATCTCCCTTCCGGATCCAACCGCAAAAAAAAGCCCCGCTAATCCAGGCAGGGCAACTGCTTTGACATACAAAAAAATTTATTTCTGATACAGCGTAACTCTTGTGATTTTACCGTCCTTGTCTACATATGCAACGCCTTTGGCAATGGTTTCACCCGAGACGGAATCAATGATTTCGATCTGTCTTTCCTTTATAACCGTGGAGGCGGCATCACTTTTCTCTTCTTTTTTATCCTGGACGTCCGAAACCTGGTTTTTCTCTGATTGCTTTTGTTTTGAGATGGATTCTCTCACCTCCTGGCGCTCTCCGACCATTTTTGAAAACCCGGGATATGGATCTTTTTTATCCTCACAGGCATTAAGCAAAAAAAAGATACCCAGACACCCGATCCAAAATGCCGATGTTTTTGCTGACAGCATGTTTTGTCTACCTTGGTCTACCCTGCCTGCGCCACAGTAAACCGCCTGTTGAGGCGCATGGTCGCAAAAAGGCTGTAAACATCTGTACTTACATTGATCACTTCTAATTTCCGTCCGGACTGATGCAATGTGTTGTGGGCAGAAATAATAACACCGATACCAACAGAATCCACCATTTCAACGCCAGCCAGATCAATGATCAGTTCTCCTTGGGATGCATCAATAGCGGATACCAATTCTGCTTTGAAAGTTTCCGCCATGGAAGCGACAACGTCCGTACCAGGCCTGATAATTGTCTGATCACCTTTGTTCACTACTTCGCTCATTCTTTTTTTATCTCCTGAATTGTTTAAAGGAAACCTTCACCCCTCACATATTTCTGTTTCCCCGCTCCAGAACCTTTTTTTGAAATTTGTTCATAATATCGCAAAATTTTCTGGAATTCAAACATTAAATTTGGTTCATCATATTTGCCCGGGACCAGGACCCTGCAGCAAACGATTCCAAATACGGTAAACTCTCGAAAATATCCAGTTCCTTGAAATTCTTCACTGGATATTTGCCATAAGCATACCGCGTTTCAATCGTTTTGTGCAGCACGCTTTTCCGGGCACCGCCCCTGGTGGTATCCTGTGCCCGGCCCGAGATCCTGCATGGGCCTGTTTGCATAAAAAAACTATGAAGTGCGGCAACCCGCCCTCTGGGTAAAACCATCCCGACATATCGTACCAGGCCCCCTCCGGCTCTGACGGTCCGGTCACAGGACACCACCAGGGGCTTTCCATAGAGTACACACCACTATAGCAAATATCCGGATTCTTCAAAAAAAAATTGCAAAAAAAATGCGTATCTGATTTAATAGGAGTTTAGCTGATTTTTATAAAAGAGACATAAGGAAACACCGTGAACATGGATTTCACAGGCATCGTGGTGGTGGCAGGCAATTATGGAAGCGGAAAAACCGAAACCGCCATCAACCTGGCTGCCGCCTGCCGCAAAACCGGTATGGCTGTAAATATTGCGGACCTGGACCTGGTAAATCCCTATTTTCGGACCAGGGAAGCCAGAATACCTCTGGAAGCGCTGGGCATCAAGGTCATCCTGCCCGACCGGCAATACCATTTTGCCGATCTGCCCATTTTGTCCCCGGCAGTGGCGGACATTCTCCGGCAGCAATCGGATTTGACCATTCTGGATGCCGGCGGAGATGATGTGGGAGTAACCGTGCTGGCGGCCCTGGCATCTGTTTTAAAAGACAAATCCGTGCGAATGCTTCAGGTCATTAATGTGTTCAGACCATTTACCAATGATGTGGCCGGGTGCATAAAAATACAACAGGAAATCGAAGCATCTGCCAAACTACACATCACCGGACTGGTTTCCAATGCCAATCTTCTGGATGAGACCACACCCGAGCATATATACCGGGGATATGACCTGGTTCAAAAAGTGGCAGCCCAAACCGGCCTGCCGGTTGAATTTATCACTGCCGGCCAAAAGGTGCTGCCGTTACTTGACATGCACAGATTTTCATGCCCGGTGCTGCCCATTGACAGAAAACTGCTGCCTCCCTGGAAACGCATCTAAACGCATGGCGGCAAAACAAAACATTACCCAAAAAAGCATTGCATAAAAACAGATATATAAAAAGCAAAAAAACAGACACTTACAAGGAGTAAGACACATGGCATTTCAACACAAAATTGATGACGAGCGCTGCAAAGGCTGCGGACTTTGTGTCAATTTCTGCCCCAAAAATGTTCTGGAGATCACTGACAAGGTAAATGCCAAAGGGCATTTTCCCGTGTATCAGGCAAGGCCCGAAGATTGTATCCACTGCACCATCTGCTGTATCATGTGCCCGGATGCGGCCATCAATGTTGTCGAAACCCAGACTGCGTAGAAAATAAGGATAAAAAGTTAACTTCTGACCCCAAGGAAAAAAGATAATGGCAAAAGTGCTAATGAAAGGAAATGAGGCCATCGGTGAGGCTGCCATACGGGCAGGCTGTAAAAATTATTTTGCATATCCCATCACCCCCCAGTCTGAAGTAGCGGAATACCTGGTAAAACGGCTGCCCGAAGAAGGCGGCGTGTTTCTCCAGGGAGAAAGTGAAGTGGCGGTGGGATATATGATTTTCGGGGCTGCCGGTGCCGGCGAACGGGTCATGACCACCTCGTCTTCTCCGGGCATCAGCCTCATGAGCGAAGCCCTTTCCTATATTGCGGCGGCCCAGTGTCCGGCGGTATTCGTGAATATTGTCCGGGGCGGGCCGGGTCTGGGCGGGATTCTGCCCTCCCAGGGGGATTATTTCCAGGCCACCAAAGGCGGAGGCCACGGGGATTACCACCTGCTGGTCATGGCGCCGGACGGGGTGCAGGAAGCCGTGGAAATGACCATGCTGGCGTTCACCCTGGCGGAAAAATACAGAGGCCCGGTCATGATCATGGGAGACGGCCTCATCGGGCAGATGATGGAACCGGTGGAATTTCCCGATGATCTGAAAACCGAACCCACAAACAAGGATGACTGGGCCACCAACGGGATGGATACCAGAAAAAGCAAAAAGCGCAATCTGGTGAAATCCCTGTTTCTGGATCCCGCGGCCCTCAATGACAACAACCTGGCCCTCAAAGCCAAGTATGAGCAGATGAAAAAAGAAGAGGTGCGGTTTGAGCTGTACAACAGTGACACCGACTACCAGGTGTTGATCACCTCTTACGGCACCATGAGCCGGGTATGCAGAACCGCCATTGACATGCTCAAGGAAGAGGGCATTGAGGTGGCAATGCTTCGGCCCAAAACCCTTTTTCCGTTTCCGGAAAAAGCCGTGTTTGATGCGGCTGCCAAAGACAGCTGCAAGGCGGTGATCAGCATTGAAATGAGCATGGGCCAGATGGTGGAAGATGTGGAGCGCTGCGTCAAAGGCCAACGCCCTGTGGAATTCTATGGTGAATGCGGAGGAGACATCCCTTCACCGGAAAAAATTATCGACATTATCAAAGGACTGTTATAGGAGCTCACCATGGGAAAAACATTTACCACACCAAAAGCGCTCAGCAAAAACCACACCCATTACTGCCCGGGCTGTACCCACGGCATTGTCCACCGACTGGTGGCAGAGGCCATAGATGACTTGGGTATCCAGGGAAAAACTGTGGGCATCGCCCCGGTGGGGTGCGCGGTTCTGGCGTATAATTATTTTGACTGTGACTTTCAGGAAGCAGCCCACGGCCGGGCTCCTGCCATAGCCACGGGCATCAAGCGGGTGCGGCCGGATCTGATGGTCTTCACCTACCAGGGAGACGGGGATCTGGCCTCCATCGGCATGGGAGAAATCATCCATGCGGCCAACCGGGGGGAAAAATTCACCACCATCTTCATCAACAATGCCATCTACGGCATGACCGGCGGCCAGATGGCCCCCACCACCATGCCGGGACAGCGGGCCACCACCGCGCCGACGGGACGGAACACCGCCGACACCGGCATGCCCATCCGCATGGCCAACCTGCTGGCAGAACTGGTCACCCCCGGGTATGTCACCCGACAGGCCGTGCTCAAGCCCCAGCAGGTGAACAAGACCAAAAAAGCCATCAAGCAGGCATTTCAATACCAGATGGAAAACCGGTGTTTCAGTTTTGTGGAAGTGGTTTCCACCTGTCCCACCAACTGGGGTCTGACACCGCTGGATGCCCTGAAATGGGCAGAAGACACCCTGCTTCCCTATTATGAACTGGGTGATTTTAAGGTCCCTGAATAGGCAGACACCCCACATGCTTTTATCACCCTAATATGTTTGGAGAAAACAATGCAGACGGAAATAAAATTTGCAGGATTCGGCGGCCAGGGGATCCTGCTCAGCGCAAAGCTTCTGGCCTATGCAGCAATGAAACAGGGATACTTTGTGGCCTGGGTGCCATCCTACGGCCCTGAAATGCGCGGGGGAACAGCCTATTGCACGGTGGTGATCAGTGACAAACTCATCGGCTCTCCCATTATCAAAAACCCCACCCATCTGGTGGCCATGAACCTGCCGTCTTTGGAAAAATTTGAAAATGATGTCAAACCAGGCGGTATCATTTTCATCAATTCTTCTTTGATCCCTGTGACAAGCAAGCGCACCGACGTTACCCAGCTGGTGGTACCGGTCAATGATATCGCCATCAAGGCCGGCTCTGTCCGGGCTGCCAATATAGTGGCATTGAGCGCGTTTGCCGCCAAAAGCAACCTGGTGGACATGGATCTTCTCAAGGAATGTGTGAAGGAAGAATTTGCCGCCAAGGCCAAAATCATTCCCTTGAACATGGAAGCATTCGACCAGGGGGTAAAGAGCGCCCTGACCGCTTGACAGCTTTTTGTGACTGCAGCAAACAACTTATCCGCATAAAGGGGGGCAAAAGCCATGATCAGAATCGAAATATCGTTGTTTCTCAAGAACGTACCCGGTGAGCTGGCAGATCTTACGGCCCTGTTTGGAGAGGCCGATATCAACATCGATGCCATCACCATCCAGGATGCGTCCGCCTATGTCCAGAAACTGTTTGAAGCCAGGGGAAAATCCCTGAAGCGGCTGGCATCGTCTGCCAGCCCAAAAAATTCGGTGAGGAACAGATCAATATCAATTATGTGTATGGATCCGTGTCCGATGCCGACGGCAAATGCCTGTTTGTGTTCTGCCCCGAGGATGTGGCATATGCCGAATCCATTTTCAGGAACGGTACCTACTAACAGGCGACAGGACCAGAGAAAATCAGAACTATCTGGAAGCCCGACCCCGCCTGATCCGATTGTAATAAAGCCCCCCGGGGGTGCTGTATGACAGGACCGTCAGATGCCAATCTCGGGCCGGTCACACAGCACCCCCGGGGGGCGGGTATCAAGCTGCTGAACATGATGTGCTTACATGGGATGGCCCTGAGTATCAGGGCTTTCGCTTGTCCTTGAGAATATGGTTGGATATCACGATGCGCTGGATCTCGGAGGTTCCCTCGTAAATGGTGAACACCCGGGCATCCCGGTACAGCCGCTCCACCACATAATCTTTGGTAAACCCGTATCCCCCGTGGATCTGAATGGCCCGGGCCGTAATCTCGTTCACCATTTCCGAGGCAAACAGTTTGGCAATGGAGGCCTCTTTGGTATAGGGTTCTTTTCGGTCCTTCATGGAGGCGGCGGAAAACACCAGCTGCCTGGCTGCCTCGATCTGGGTGGCCATGTCCGCAATTTGGAAACGAATGGCCTGGTGCTTGATGATGGGCACCCCGAACTGCCGTCTTTTTGTGGCATATTTCACCGCCGCATCAAAGGCGGCCTGGGCCACGCCCATGGACTGGGCTGCAATGCCGATACGGCCGCTGTCCAGACCGGACATAGCGATTTTGAATCCATCTCCTTCTTTTCCCAGCATCTGGGATACAGGGACCCGGCAGTCTTCAAAAATCAGGTCCGTGGTATCCGAGGCCCGCAATCCCATCTTGTCTTCTTCATGGCCCACGATCAGCCCCTTGGTTCCCTTGGGCACAATAAAACAGGAAATTCCTTTGTGGCCGGCATCGGGATCGGTTTTGGCCGTCACCAGCACCACTTTTGCATGTTTGCCTGAAGTGATAAACCGCTTGGTGCCGTTAATCACAAAATGGTCCTTGTCCCGGACAGCCGTTGTGGTCTGGGAAACCGGATCCGATCCCGCATCAGGCTCGGTCAGGCCGAAAGCCCCGATGATCTCTCCACAAGCCAACGGTTGTAAAAACCGCTGTTTCTGGTCTTCGGTACCGAACTTGTACAGGCTTTCACATACAATGGAGTTCTGGACAGACATGACCACGGATGTGGAGGCACAGGAATAGGCGATTTCCGACAAAGCCAATACATAGGAAACCGTATCTGCCGACTCCCCGCCGTAAGCTTCGGGGATCATCATGCCCATCAGGCCCAGTTCCCCCATCTGTTTGAAATTATCCGCCGGAAATTCCTTGGTCTGGTCCCGTTCCGCCGCCTTTACCGCAACGACTTTTCTGGAAAACTCCCTGACCATGTTCTGGATCATTTTCTGTTCATCTGTCAGTTTAAACAACATCGCCGGACACCTCCATATCTAAGGTACATACACAACCACGATCAACACGGCATCTGTATCTGCTGTGTTGCGCAGGTCATGTTTGATCCCTGAATTAAAATGAAGGGAATCCCCGGCAGCCAGAACATTGATATGGTCCCCCACCTGGACTTTTACCTGCCCTTCCAGCACATGGACAAATTCCTCACCCTCGTGCTGGAACCCTACCCCCTCATGGCGGGTACCGGCTTCCACCACAATGCGAAACGCCTTTAAATGTTTGTTTTGCGCCCCTGGTGTCAGGGGGGTATAGGCATATTTATCGGTTCTTTTGGTGTAGGCATCAGACCGTTTTTCCCGGGCTTCTTCCGTGTCCTTGAGCAGAAAATCAGAATCCAGCTGCAGCACTTTCGACATCTGGAGCAAAGTGCCCACAGAGGGGCGTTTTGTACCGCTTTCTATCTGTTTGATAATATCCTTGGACAACCCGGTTTCATTGGCCATGGTGTCCAGGGTGACTTTTCTGTCCAGCCTGGCCCGCTTGATCCGTTTTCCAATGGGGGTGGTTTTTTTATTTACAACCATTGCATCTCCAATAGTGTGAAGGTCATTGCCGCATCATCTCTGCCCGGGCAAACTTTGCGGCAAAGAACGGTTAATCTACCTTTTCAATCCAGTTTTCCGTATCTTGGGCAGTGCCGTACTGGATAGAGGTCAGGGCATCATAAAATTTCATGGCTACCTTGCCGGGTTTGTCATCTCCTATGTGGATCGTCTTGTCACCATAGCAGATTTCCCCCACCGGTGAAATCACGGCGGCGGTACCTGATCCGAATACTTCGGTGAGGGTGCCGTTGGCATGGGCATCAAAGACCTCATCAATGCTGATTTTACGTTCCGACACCCGCATGCCCCATTTTTTTGCAAGATCAATGACAGAGAACCGGGTGATACCGGGCAGGATGCTGCCGGTGAGATTGGGGGTCACCAGTTCATCTCCCATGAGAAAAAAGATGTTCATGGCCCCTACTTCTTCAATGTATTTTCGTTCCAGGGCATCCAGCCACAACACCTGGGCATATCCCTTTTTTTTGGCAATTTCACCGGCATTCAGGCTGGCTGCATAATTGCCTGCGGTCTTGAATTCTCCCACCCCGCCGGGCACCGCCCTGACATGGTCTTTGGACACCCAGATTTTTACCGGTGCCAGCCCGCCGGCATAATAGGCTCCCACCGAGGACAGGATAATAAAAAACTTGAAGGTAAAAGAAGACCTGAC
>JAIVHE010000314.1 GCA_020201255.1 Desulfobacteraceae bacterium | reverse complement strand
ACTATTGATATGCCCATATCATTGGTCCCTTTTAAAACTCGTCGAGTTGCAGACAATAAAATATCCAAGGAATTTGGGAGCCGTTGGTGTTCAGCTCACAGCCCTAATAGTGATCGGCCTGGTAAATTAGGCCGAAGCATTTCGACCTCTTTGATAGAATTCGGTTTTAAACTTGCAGTCGAAAACTCAGTTGATAACGAATCCCCTTATTTATTGGAGGTCTACCCACATGTTGGACTTTTATCATTACTTCAAAGAAAAAAACGGGTGCCCTACAAAATTTCGACCTGTGCGGGTAGAATATAGAAACATAAGGGCTCATAATTGCAGAAAATGATTGCCAGATATAAAAAGTAGTAGACATTCGCCTCTCTATTTGAGATGTATAGTCAGAAAACTATAATCTCATAGAGGGGGAAATAATGTCAAAATTCAAAATCAAGGTCAACGTCGAGTTTGTAGAATGTGATGAGACAGAAAATCATGGGGTCAACAAAAATAGCGATGGAAGTTTCTCAATGGTAATAAGCGAGCAAGATGCAATCAGCATTGATATGTGTGAAAAATCCGTATTGCAAATAGCTTACCCAAAAATACGAGAAGCGGTGTCTAACCATTTAAGTCATATTTCAAAAAAAAAGCCCAAATAGAAGCTGGGGAAGAAATTGAAATTATAACAAATCCTCATCCATACAAGGTTGATGGTGAAATTGGACGATTCACTTTTACAACACATAGTTTTTTTCATGAGAATCAAAGACAATACAACACAGCGCAAGATTTGTTTGTCAGGCTGAAAGGGGTTGAGATCTATAAAACCATTGGATTTAAAGATATTGCCTTGATCCAAGGGGACACTGAGCTGTCTTATCAAAAAACAGCACGCTTAATCAATCGTATTCGACATCAAGAAGAAGGAGGCACACCTTCTCGAACACTTCATGAATGTACGGAAAAAGAAGGGGAAAATGCTCTCAGTTATATTGATACAAGAGCACGTTGTATCCTTGTTGAAAATGGTTTCTCAGAAGATGGTACATGTGAGGATATCAAGCCTGAATACAACAATGAGCAACCGGTAATAATACCCAAGGTGCAGGTAATGTCTGCAATTGATAAATGTTGCCAGGATAAAGATATCAGCGTTGAATCCATCTTGAGCAACCCTGTTCCATATGAAAATCCAGAGAACAGTACCCGAATTTCAATTGACGATGTTAATGTAAAGAAACAAGAAGAATACCGGCCAGGGGGCATAAAATCGGAACGAGGAAAGCGAAAATATGTCCACAACACAATTGCCCATATCTCCAAAAATGAGGTTGGCAAGTATGTGTTAAACGGGCATGGTATAAAAAATGTTTTGTTATTTTTAATAGCTTTTCTGTTTCATAATGGATTGATAAACGATCGGATCCAGTTTTTCACGGATGGTCATAAAATGTTAAATGATACAATTCTCAAGTGTTTCGGTTGGTATAAGAATATTGGTATTATCCTTGATTGGTATCATTTGGAAAAGAAATGTAAAGAACAATTGAGTCTGGCGTTGAAAGGACGATTCATCCGTAACGAGATTCTTGACAAGCTCACGCCATTATTGTGGTATGGGCTAATTGATGAAGCCGTATTTTATCTGGAGGAAATTGATAAGGATTCCATAAAACAGATGAAGATAATAGATAAATTGATTGAGTATCTGAGGAGGAATAAACCATACATCCCTTGCTATGCAGTCAGGAAAGAACTGGGCTTATGTAATTCTAGTGCTATCGGTGAAAAGATGAATGATCTTGTGGTCTCAAATCGTCAAAAACATAATGGAATGAGTTGGTCAAAAGCAGGTTCTGTAGGCTTGGCAACAATCACTACCTTGAAAAGAAACAAAGAAAGTGATAAATGGTTTGAAACGAAGGGCTTAAATTTCAAACTGGCGGCTTAACCCCACCCGCACAGGTCGCAAAATTTCAAAATCAAAAAAATATTGGCCCGATGCAGATATTGAACAGAGAAAAGAAAACTTACTGTTTCAATTTTGTTATCACCGGTCAAAAGCTGACCCACCTGCCACCGGTTTTTTGACCCACCCCTAATAAAATTCCCTATAATTGCATATACTTAGTGTATTTTATTCTTTTTCTTAAACCGGTGGTCTCAAAATGCCATTATTGCATCATTTTTAACTATTTGAAATTATTGAATTATTTTTTTTGAAATTTTGTTGCCACTGGCAACAACTGAATTGATCTAAAAATTGCCAGCCGAGATCATTTTTTATACCTTGAAATCATTATCAATATTTTAGGGGTGGGTCAACTTGTTTTCCATAAGTGGGTCAGAAAAGCACCGGTGATAACATCAATTTCAAGCTATTTGCGCAGGTTTAACGTCTGTTTTTGGAAAACTCAATCTCGTGCTACCAGAAACCAATGATTTTAAAACACTTTCATTCTTAAAACGCTATGAAGATACACTTGATGCACTGATTTGTGCATGGGTTGGCGTTCAATTTATTGCAAACGAAACAATCCCTTTAGGTGATTCAACAGCCGCAATTTGGTGTCCGAGGGATGTTGTTGTTTTTGACAAAAAATCTTTATAAACATCTGATAAGTCGAAGATAATTATCCCATGGCTGATCATATCAGATGGCCAAAAATTCAAGAATACTCAATCCTAAACCTGGAATCATCTCAATCAGCTGGACAATTTTATGATGTGGATCGTTTCTTTCCATAAATTTGCGAAAAACCCTTTTTTAATGTAACGCTAATAAATCGGTCACACTTTTATAACAGGGGACCTCTAACATAAAAAAAGATGAATGGTTTTTCGATATATAATGATGTAAGCGCGTGTTCCGACAAGTCCGCGATCAGTTGAATGTCGCTGTGTTTTGTTGGATACAAACGACCGGGCACGAATATCCATCTGTCTGAAATTGTTTTCCAATGGATGGTAATAATTAAACATAAAAATAAGGAGAATAAAATGAAATCGAATTACGGAGAACCTATGAATATGAACAAGATTGTAAGCTCTTTTTTCTGCATCGCACTTGTCCTGACCCTCAGCCTTGGAGCATGGCCCTCCCATGCCCAGGCCAATGAAATCACGGTGTACACTTCTTATGAAGAAGACGAAGCCGCAGCTTTTTTGGACGCTTTTTACCGGGATAATCCTGATATCAGCGTCAATTTGCTCCGACTTTCAACGGGAGATCTGCATGCACGTATGCTGGCGGAAAGTTCCAATCCCAGACACGATGTCATCTGGGGATGGGCCGTGACCAATATGGTGGACCCCAGAATCATGGACATGCTTGAACCTTACCAGCCAGAAGGCATTCATAAGGTTCCAGCCAGATTCCGGGATGCCGGGAATAAATGGTTTGCCAAGACAGGTTACATGGCGGCTTTTTGTGTCAACAATGAAATCCTGAAACGCAAAAATCTGCCCATGCCTGCATCTTGGGAGGACCTGCTTAGACCTGAATTTAAGGGTGAGGTGGTCATGCCCAATCCGGCCAGTTCCGGGACGGGCTATCTGATGATCGCTTCTATCCTGCAGATGAAGGGCGAGGAAGAAGGCTGGGAATATCTGGAGAAGCTGGACAACAATATTGCTCAGTACATCAAAAGCGGCTCCAGGCCATGCAATGCTGCCAGTGCGGGAGAATTCGCGGTTGGGGCGTCTTTCGCTCTGCGGGCTATTAAAAATATTGAGGAGGGATTCCCCATTACCATGGTTATTCCATCCGAGGGTGCTGGCAACGAGCTGGAAGCTACCGGTCTTATGAAGACTTCCAGAAACAAAGAAACCGCCAAACGTTTTATCGACTGGACTCTGTCCGAGAAGGCGGTCAATGAATATTACAAATGGAAGGAAATCGTGACCGTTGAAGGTGGAGCCATGCCCCAAAACTTTATTCAGGCCGGACTGCCCCAGGATATCGGATCGGTCATGGTAGACATGGATTTTCCTTGGTCATCCGCCAACCGGGACCGGATTCTTGATGAGTGGCAGACCAAACTTGAACGATAAGCTTCAATCTTAATCCGTGATGTAAATTTTTTCCAATAAAACAACCCGTCAGGTTCCGGTTAACAGCATGTTGAAGAAGTCCTTATTCAACGGCCTGCTAAACCCCGGAACCTGTTTATACAGCTTTAGGCCTTAATATTTGTTTGCATGTTGCGAACCAGCCTCAATATCTGGATAATTTATGGAGACAAACTTCGAAACCAATCAAACAGGCAGTAAATATGTCTCTTGAAATTCGCAATATCAATAAATCTTTTGGCCGGATCAAAGCCGTGGACAATGTTTCTCTGGCAATTGACAATGGCACCCTTGTCTGTTTTCTCGGCCCTTCCGGATGCGGAAAAACCACATTATTGCGGGTCATTTCCGGACTGGAGTTGCCTGACTCAGGCGCAATTCTGGTGAACAGCCAAAATATGTCTACTGTTCCGGCCCGTAACCGGAACTTTGGAATGGTTTTTCAATCATATTCTCTTTTCCCCAACATGACCATAGCAGCCAATGTCGCCTATGGCCTGGAATGCCGCAAATGGTCAAGAGCGGATATCTCCCAGCGGGTGAATAACATGCTCAGTCTAGTTCATCTGGAAGATCAATCCCATAAATTTCCCCATCAATTATCAGGAGGTCAGCAACAAAGAGTGGCCCTGGCCAGGGCCCTGGCTCCTAAACCTTCAGTTCTGCTTCTGGATGAACCTCTTTCAGCCCTGGACGCCAAGGTTAGAGAAGAGTTGCGCGAAGAGATTAAAACTCTTCAGAGAAACTTGAATATTACAACCATTATGGTCACCCATGATCAGGAGGAAGCCCTGACCATGGCCGACAGGATTATGGTCATGAAAGACGGGAAAGTCATGCAGACAGGATCTCCGATGGATATTTACCACCGGCCTGAAAATCCCTTTGTTGCCCAGTTCATCGGCAGGATGAATATAGTTCCAGCGGGCATTGGTATCCCGTTTTCATCCAATGGCGACTCCAAAGGGGCCAGGGCGAAAATCCTGGGTATCAGGCCTGAAAACATAAAGCTGTCAGACGATCCTGCTTCTAATGGTGAATTGACCGGGATTGTTGACCGAATTTCAAGGCTTGGAAATCTGACCAGATTTAAAATCAGTCTGCCAAATAAAAACGGCCTTGGTCCTGTTACAGTTGTTTCCGAAGTGCAGGGCTCAAGTCATGATCTTCAGGTAGGCACCCCAAAAGTCCTGAAAATAAATCCTGAAACAGTTCGGGTTTTGGAATGGGGATAAGTATGGGATTAAAAAACAGACTTGCGTATGGCTTTACTCAGAAAATTGTCTCCATTGACAAAGAGGTTCTGCTCAAGATTCTTGTAGCCTGTCTGGTAGCCCTGCCCCTCATCGTTTTTGTTTTATATCCCTTGTTTCATATTCTGGGACGGAGTTTTCAGACTCCGGATGGAATTGGACTGAGCAACTATTTTTCCGTCCTTGGCAGCAAAAGATTCCTGGGCCTGGTTTATAACAGTTTTGCAGTAACTCTGGTTACCACTGGCCTGACCGTTTTCCTGGCATTTATTTTTGCCTTTTCCATCCAGAGAACCAATATCCCCTTAAAAAACCTATTCAGATTAATCACCCTGGTTCCACTTTTTGCTCCATCACTGGTCCAGGCTCAGGGACTGTTGCTTCTGCTGGGCCGGAACGGCCTCATTAACAGAACACTGGGTACTGACTTTTCAATATACGGTTATTGGGGTATAGTTATTTCCAGCGTGCTGTATGTCTTTCCCTATGCTTTTCTGATTTTTTCAGCATCTCTGGCCATGGCCGACAACCGCCTTTATGAATCGTCGCGTATCCTTGGCGCAGGTCCGTGGCGAACCTTTATCACAGTAACCCTGCCTTCAACCAGATTTGCGCTGATGGCTTCCACTTTTGTGGCTTTTACTCTGGTGATAACCGATTTCGGCAATCCAATGGTTATTGGAGGAGACTACAGCGTTCTGGCCACCGAGGTATACAACCAGGTAATTGGACAGGCCAATTTCGAACTGGGAACGGTTATCGGTATGGTTTTATTGTTGCCGGTGGCCCTTGCAGTTGCAGTTGAAAAATACTTCAATAAAAACCACCAGGATCAATTGTCTGAACATGCCAAACCCATGGTAGTTCAACCCCATAAGCTGCGGGACGCTGTTTTCACCATCTATTCAGTTTTAATCTGCCTGTGTATTTTGGCTGTGGTGGGGATTGTGATTTTTGCCAGCTTTACTCATCTCTGGCCATACAGGATGGATCTTTCACTTCGTCATTATGCATTTGACGTCCAGAACGGCATTCAACCCTTGTGGAACAGCATATATGTGGGGTTTATGGCCGCAGGAATTGGTATCGTGGCAGTCGGTCTGGCTGCCTATATTACGGAAAGATTTAAAACATTTCTGGATTCCCCACTATATTTTCTGTGCATCGTACCGGCTGCTGTGCCCGGAATGGTCCTGGGTCTGGGTTATATTCTGGCGTTTAATAATCCATCCAACCCAGTGTACGCCATTTACGGATCTTTGCTGCTCATTGCCATCTGTAACGTCTACTATTATCATGCCCAGGGTTTTTTAATAGCCTCCACCAGCATGAAACAGATAAGCTCCACCTATGATGAAGCCTCAGCCACCCTGGGAGGAACCTTTATCCGAACCATACGCAAGGTTACCCTGCCTATAATGTGGCCTACTCTGGTTGGAGTGGCCGTATTTTTCTTCATGCGCAGCATGGTTACTCTGAGCGCTGTCATCTTCCTCATCACCCCTTCTTCTCAAGTGGCAGCGGTATCAGTTTTACTGCTCGAGGACAGAGGCGCAGTAAATCAGGCTGCAGCCTTTTCAGTATGCATCATGGGGGTGGTGGTGGCTTTCCTGCTATTGGCCAGGCTGGTTCTGAATTATTTCGGTTACAGAAATATATCTTTAATCAGATAGTTATCTGGTTCCCTGAGAAAAATTCATTGAGACAGTTTCCCATGAAAATATTCCCCCATCCAACCGTTTTCCTTTGGATTGGTAGCCGCAGGATATTCCCTATGCCTGCCTGGAACTATCAGACACAGGCTGCGGGATATCCAAGAAAGATATTGTAAAAATTTTTGATCCATTCTACACAACACAATTTACCGGACGGGGGATGGGGTTGTCCGTAACCATGGGATTTTTGAAAACCCATGGCGGCTGCATCACGGTGGACAGTGAAGCAGAACGCGGCAGTGTTTTTCGGGCCTATTTGCCGGTAACGACAGAAATAAACTCCGTTAAACATGAAAAAGTAACAACACCGAAAGAGAGTGTTGAAAACGGCGGCACAGTGCTTCTCATTGAAGATGCGGAAAGTGTCCGCAATTCGGCAAAGGCCATGCTTACCCGACTCGGGTACTCAGTCATTGAAGCAAAGGACGGCGTTGTGGCCGTGAGGCTATTTCAAGAACATAAAATATGATTGCTTGTGTTCTTTCTGATTTAACCATGCCCCGCATGAATGGATGGGAAACCCTGACTGAACTCCGTAGGATGGGGGCCGATGTACCGGTGATTCTGTCCAGCGGCTATGACAAGGAATTGGTCATGGCAAATGATCATCCCGAACTTCCTCAGGCGTTTTTGAATAAACCATATTCAATGGCTGCGTTGAAAGACGTGTTGATGGAAGTAATAAGGCTTTAATGATAACAAGAAGCTGGCAGGCTTGAATTTTATATAAAAAAACACTACCTGAGCTTGGCTTCAAAACACAAAAAATGGTGGTTTTGCTGGCTCAAGTATCATTATCCGATACTGAAATTATTCAAGGGGTGTTTGATAAAGGATACCATTACAATCTAAAACCTGATATTATTGGGTATATGGTTTTTCAATGGGTTGGCACAGTTCCAGCATGGCTGAAAAATGACACTCTTAAATGGATAGCCTGAACAATTTGTCGGAAAGGAAGTTTTGAAAATGCAGAACCAATATACAGCGATAATGAAACAGGAAGACGGTTGGTGGGTCGGATGGATTGAAGAAATCCCGGGAGTAAATTGCCAGGAAAAAACTTACGAGGAACTTAAAGACACTTTGGAGATTACGCTAAAAGAAGCTTTGGAATTTAATCGCCAGGATGCACTGACTGCTGCGGGCAGTGGCTACAGGGAAGAAAAAATTGCGATATGAAGAGAAATGAACTTCTCAAGTATCTCCGTGGTAAGGGGTGTAGCTTATTGAGAGAAGGCGGAAAACATTCATGGTGGCATAATCCAAAATTAAAAAAACGATCTGCAATTCCACGACATTCAGAGATTAAAGATATTTTAGCCAAAAAGATATGCAATGATCTTGGTGTAGAGCCACTGAAATAGACCCAATCAAACCCATCCGACCGATAATCTTACCTTGTACGGATAATGATAAGCGTTCCTGATTTTTTCATCTCAATGATAAATTATCCACTGCATGAATTTTCATTGTCCGAATAAATAATGGATACCATTTCGATACTTGATATTTTTTAAAAAAATCATCGTCCACACTGTCCACCGAACGCTGTCAAGTCCCCTTTACATTTTTTATAGTTGCAAAATGGTTGAATCATAAGGCAAAAATACATAATTTCCCCCTTTCCATAAATTCCAATCTTACTATAAGCTTAGTATTAAAATGATCAGACAAGAATGCAGAATACAGACCAATGATGCATTACGTCAATTCCAACAATATTCGGGGGATTCGTCTCAACAAGCATGATTATGAAATCAATTATTTTTGATAAATCCGAGATGGCGAAAAAAATCAGTGAATTTGACTGGTCACAAACACCAGTCGGCTCTCTTGAAAATTGGCCTCAGAGCTTGCAACACCATGTCAACTCACTTTTAGCCAACCTTTTTCCCACTATCCTTTTTTGGGGCGCTAATCTCACTGTTTGCGCATATAACGACGCTTACCGTCCACTTCTCGGCAGAAAGCCCGAATCGCTTGGCCGATCATTCTTTGCAGTATGGCGGGAGGCGGAAGAAAATATCAAACCCAAAATAGAGCGGGCGCTTCAGGGGGAAGCCTGTTATTACAGAAATGCTCCGTTTATGCTCGTCCGCTTCGGAAAACCGGACCAGGCTTACTTTGACTATTGTTTTAGTCCCATTCGAGATGAAAAGGGTTCCATAAAAGGTGTTTTGAATACAGCAGTGGAAGTCACTGAACGGAAAAAAGCTGAAGATGCACTGCAAAACCAGACCCAAACTTTGCAGCAAAAAGTGGCCGAAAAAACTGCGGAGGCGGAAAAGAGATCCTGGCAACTGCAGGCCCTGGCGGTAGCAGTGATCGAGACCGAGCACAGAGTGCGTGAGAGGATCTCAAACCTGTTGCACGAAAATTATCAACAAGATCTGACAGCGGTTAAGATGATAATCGAGATGATGCACTCAATGGATGGAGGACGAACAAAATTTGATGAAACAATT
>JAIVHE010000013.1 GCA_020201255.1 Desulfobacteraceae bacterium | reverse complement strand
GCTGCACTGTTTCGTCGGTTAGGCGGGCCGCAAAATTTTTCAATGCAAAGGTATCGACAAAAATATTCCAGGGGCTGTTTTCCTCGGCAGAACTTTCATTCTGGCGGTCACTGGCGGCGAAACTTCCTGCAGCAAAAAGATTGGCAAGATTAAGGGCTTCCTCTTTGTTGTGAATCACATCAATGGTCCCGTCGGTAACCTGCAGATCAGAAACGGACACTGACCGGTCAGCCAGGTCAAGGGAACCTTGTTTTACCGCCACGGCCCCCACCTGAACAGCAGGCTGTGACGTCCCGTCAAATCCCAGGGTGATGTTGTGCAGTGCAAGGGCAAGATCATCCATTCGTACCCCTGGTTGTGGAAAATCCGTGGTCACATCGGCCCGGAAATTCAGAGTGATATCTTCCGTGGACAAAATTCGTGTCGGTGTCATGCTCTTATCACGTAAGGTCAGACCGATTCCTTCCAGGTTGACACTGGAAACATCGAATGCCCACGGATCGCCGGGATGGGCCGACCCTTGCGGCGGTGTTGCAGGATTGGCACTGTTTTTGACACGAACAATCTTCTGAAGATTGAAAATCCCGTCCTTGTCACTGTTGATACCCAGATGACCATCAAAAATCGCCAGACGCAAATCCTGGACCCTGCGTCCGATCATATCAATGCTTTTTGCGTCCACATCCACCTTCGGCATTTCGACAAAAGGCTCTTTGTCCTTCTCCAGCTGAACCTCCAGGTCTTTTAACCGTAATCGCAGATCGTTCAGGCTGGCGATGGCTGTGTCGCTTTCAAGATCGATCATATAACGGGTTTCCAGAGTCATCTTTCCTTGCGGCGGAAGGATGTTCAGCCTGGATCGGAAAAAAGACCAGGGCGTTTCAACCGGAACATGCCTGAAGGCAAGCTCTCCTTTGGAATGAAAAGGGTGGAGGGTCATATTGCCGGACCAGTTGAGGACCGTTCCGTCACCACCGGTTGCCGTCAGGGAATAGTTGCCATCCTGTTCGGGAATGGTGGAAATATCGGCAAAATGAACCGTAAGGGGTTGGAAAGACATCTTTGCCGGCTGCGGTTGGCGGTTGTCAGTTACATCGATGACGGCATCGTTAATTTCCACGTTGAACAGCATCACCCGCAGGGGGGTTTTTGACGTATCAGCAGCCGGCTCCGGTTCGTCAGCCCCGTTCCCCGCCAAACGCTGCAGATTGAGGCTGCCTTCTCTGGTGATGATTATATGCAAAAAAGCATTGTCCAGGATTACATCCCTGAAGGTCAATGCCCAGCGGAACAGACTGCTTAGCTGAAAATTGACATGCAATCGTTTAAAACCGGCCAACGGTTCCCCGGAAGGTTCCTGTACCTTGAATTCCCGGACCTCCATCGCCAGGCTGTACGGATTTATGGATACTTTTTCCAGGGTAACCTCGCTCTGCAAGCGTTCACTGAGCATGCCCGGAAGCAAATGCCCGGCAAGAAAAGGAACCAAAAAAAACCCGGTCAGCGTATACAGAACAAGCAGCAGAGCAGCAATAATCGCAATCTTGCTTTTCACAACACCCATCATGCGTTCTTTGATCTGCTTTTTCATGATGCCTCCCATGGTTTACTTCTGATACTGTTACAGATTCACGTTTACAGGGCTGATGATGCGCCCATTCAGTTGTTTTGATGAGCCCATTCTATGCCCGGAAGGTTGTAGCCGTTACTCAGAAATATATACCACAGGAAAAAACAGCGGACAAGTATGGTGTTTTCCGTTTGAGGTATCATGTGGGAGGCGGGATCAGTCTGTGGACCCGGACGGATCATCTCCAAGCCGGCGGTAAAGGGTTCTGCGTCCGATACCCAGAAGAGCTGCTGCTCTGCGTTTATTGCCCCCCACACGGTTGAGCACATGTTGCATATATCGGCGTTCGATTTCATCCAGGGGTGCAATGGTTTCATTTTCTGCCATAAATGCAAATTCGTCGGATAAAGATGGTTCGGCTTTCATGGCATGTTTTCTGATGCGGGCCGGCAGGTGCGCCACCCGGACATGGTTGCCGGTGGTAAATGTTACGGCCCGTTCCACGGCATTTCGCAATTCCCTGACATTTCCCGGAAATGGGTATTGCAGCATCAAATCCAGGGCCCTGGAAGAAAACCCTTTCACCGTTTTGCCCAGCCCAAGGGAAAACTGCTGCAAAAACCGGTCTGCAAGGATTTCAATGTCCTCTCCGCGCTCTCTGAGCGGCGGTATCTTGAGTGTGAAGGTTTCCAGACGGAAAAAAAGATCTTCCCGAAACTGTCCGGACCGGACCTCTTCTTCAATGTTCCGATGGGTGGCTGCCAGGATGCGGACATCCACCTGGTCTTCAACGTTTTCTCCCACACGCCGGAGTTTTCCATCCTGAAGAACCCGCAGGAGTTTGGCCTGGAGAAACAGCGGCATTTCTGAAATTTCATCCAGGAGCAAAGATCCGCCCCCGGCTTCCACGAAAATTCCCCGGCGGCTTTTGCCGGCACCGGTGAACGCCCCTTGCGCATGACCGAACAGCTCGGTTTCCATAAGGTTTTCAGGAATGCCGGCGCAATTTATCGGCAGAAAAGGCCCGTCAGCACGCTCACTTTCTTTGTGAACCGCACCTGCCACCAGTTCTTTTCCTGTTCCGCTTTCCCCCAGTATCAGTACCGGACCCCGGGCCCTGGCCACCTGGCGGATCTGATCGAACAGATATTGCATGGGTGCGCTCTGCCCGTAGATGCCGTGAAATCCTTCTGAAGACAAAAATCCCTGCATCCTTGCAATGGTTTTTGACAGATGCTTTCTTTCCAGGGTGCGATGTACCGCCAGAATAAAATGTTCCAGGTCCAGGGGTTTGGCCAGAAAATCATCCGCACCGGCCTTCAACGCTTCCACTGCCCGGGAAATCGTACCGAATGCCGTGATGATCAGAAACCCGGGGAAAAATTCCAGATCCTGGTTCCGCACCTTTTTGAGAAATGTAAGGCCGTCCATTCCCGGAAGCTTTAAATCACAAACGATCAGATCCGGCAGGGCTTCTTCCATGGCCTGCATGGCTTTTTCCGCACTGGGCATCCAGCGGGCATCCAGCCCTGCGTCCTGAATTTCTTCGCACAAAAGATTGCCAAGGGCCTGGTCATCTTCTATGATCCACACATTTTTTTCCGGCCGGGTTTCAGTCAGTTTCATTGGTGTTCTCTTTTTCTTTTTGTAATCCCGGGTTCTGTAAAGGTATCTGCAATATAAAACAGGCCCCGCCCAAATGGCTGTCCTGTAATACAACACTTCCCCCGTGCTCCTGTGCTGCGGCATGTACCACGGACAATCCGAGACCGGTACCCTTTCCCGCGGATTTGGTGGTAAAAAACGGATCAAAAATTTTGGCCCTGTTTTCCGACGTCACCCCGGGACCGTTATCATCCACACAAAACAAAATGTTGTTGTGGTCATGCCTGCAGGTGATGCAGATAGTAGCGCCGGGGGTGCTTTGAACGGCATTTTTCAACAAATTGACCAGGGCCTGCTGCACACGCATGCTGTCCAGCAGCACAACCGTTTTTGCATCCGGTGTCACGCAGGTGATATGGGCCTTGTTCATCCGGGCCTCTTCTTCCATGGTTGCCACTGCGGATTCCACCAGCCATGATACATCAACGGCAGAGCACCGAAGTGGATTTCTGCGGCTGAAATCCAGCAGCAGCTTGATGATATATTCCATGCGGCCAGCTTCCCGGCGGATGGTGTTCAGACCCTGCCGCAGGTCATGGTGCAGATCTTTTGCACGAAGGGCTCTTTGCGCCCTGCCGCTGATGGTGCTCAAAGGGGTGCCCAGTTCATGGGCAGTGCCTGCGGCAAACCGCCCCAAAGCGGCCAGTTTTTCATTTTGGCGCACCTGTTTTTCCAGTTCATCTTGTTTCCTGCGGTGTGCCAGAATGGTTCTTTGGGCGTCATCCATGCTGTTGAGCATATGGTTGAATGTTTTTCCCAGGGCGACAATTTCCCTGGGACCGCTGTATGTAAAGCGGTGCCTGTGATCTCCCTCTGCTATGCGGGTCATGCTGTCTGTCAGGCGGCCCAGGTGCGTCCCGATGGCCTGGTGATGCCCGTACAGAACCACGCCGGAAAGCAGCACCATCAGCAGTGTCAGCAAAAGGGCACCATTTATCCGCAGGGTGTGGAAATTTTCACTAAACTCGCTTTCCTTGCGGGTCAGCTGCAACAGCCCGTTGATGTGTCCCCCTGTATTTGTCAGGGGCAGAAAATAGGAATATACCTCCCGGCCGGCAATCTGTTCATACTCTCCCCGCTTTTGGCCGTCAGCCGCCAGTTCGGTCAATCTTTTGCGCTGGTTTTCAGGCTCGGCCTGGCCAAGGTTTAAAATGCGTTTGCCCTGGCTGTCAAACACATAGGCACTGTACACCCGGCCAATGGCAAAAACAGATTCCAATGACTGCTGGATACTTCCCATGCGGTCTTTTTCCAATGCATAACTCAACGGCAGCTGCACAGCCCGGGCCACAAGCTCCAGGTCTTTTTGCATCTGTTTTTCCACCTGTTTTTCAATGGAATTGAGGGCGATATATCCAAAAAGTCCCAGGGTCAGCACCATAGGCAGCATAACATACACCAGCAGCGCCGTGCGGGAATGAACCGATTTTGGAAACATGGTAAAGGACATCTTTGTTTCTCCGAAAATACTGTGAAAATGGCTGACAAATATAACACATGTGTCATTTGGATACAACCATTGCCAGTTGTTTGCTGGATATCTTTTGACACGTCTGATTTTGTTTTATAAAAAAAATTGTGTTATTTCAAGTGGATAGTGAATAAAATTTCCCATGAAAAAAAAGTAGTGCCCATTGGGCATGGTTCTGGCTTTATTGGAATACCAGCGAATGGGTCCGGTTCCGTTCCGGTTCCCAGGAAAAAGTGCATGAAGCACAAAATTTACATTTTATGTTACAAGGAGAAAACAATGACATCATTCAAACAACAGTATCTGGTTATTTTTATTGCATCCATAACCTTTCTGATCTTTACGGCTTTGCCTGGAACAGCCCAGGACACGGAATTACAGGAATCGGGCGCACAACCGGAAATCACCGATACAGAACTGGATAATGCGGCCCGGGCATATACCCAAATGCAGGTGATTCATCAAGAGTTCCAGCAGTCAGTCCAGCAGACAGAGGACCAGGAGGAACGGCAGCAGCTTCAGGATCAGGCCAATGCAAAACTGATCAGTGCTATCGAAAAAGAAAACCTTGATGTTGAAACCTATAACCACATCATGGCCCAGGTGCAGTCAGATGAGACGCTGAGGGAAGAGTTCATAGCAAAAATTCAAGATACCCAGTAACAGCCATGTTCTGCCGGGAACAGTTCTGCCGGGAACAACAAATACTGAAAGAATCCGGTCGAATGCCGGATTCTTTCATACAAAAAAACCGGCACACAATGATGTAAGGAGGCGTTCATCCCAATGAAAAAACATCTATTACTACACATATTATCCGCTCTGCTTGTGACGGCGGCACTGGTACTCATGACCGGAACCCTGGGGTGTGATTCAGGAGACCGCCAGGAACAGACAACCACCACGTCGGTGGATCCCGCTGACCAGCCGGCCGGTTCAGAAGGCATGGCCTCTTCTTTGCCGCCTGTCAGCGAGATAGACCTGGAAAAAGCGGCTTTTGCCTATGATGAAATCACCCGCATCAATGAGGATCTGCAGCAATCGGTGCAGCAGACCCAGGACGCGGAAGAACGGCAAAAATTGCAGCTTACGGCCAATGAAAAAATGGTTCAGGCCGCTGAAAATGCCGGCCTTGATTTTGAAACCTATAACCGTATCATGCAGACGGTCCGTTCCGACCAACAGATGGAAGGACTGTTTCAGCAAAAGCTGAAAGCCCTGCAATAGTTTATTATATGAAAGCCTTCAGCCGTCAGTACTCAGCCATAAGCTAACGGCTGATAGCTTTCATTCTTTGTTGTGTACGTCAGAGTACAGCTGTTATTTAAAAAATGTCAGCAACCCATGGAGGTTGGTCAACGGATGGGGAGGACATCCGGGAATAAACAGATCAACCGGCAGAATCGTATCCAGACCGGGGGTGATTTCAGGGCTCTCATAAAAGGGTCCCCCGGTCAGGGTGCAGCTGCCCACGGCGATCACGGCCTTTGGTTCAGGAACAGCCTCATAGGTCTGTAATAAGGCGGTTTTCATGTTTCTGGAAACCGGACCTGTCACCACAATGGCATCTGCATGGCGCGGCGAGGCCACAAAATTGATGCCGAACCGCGCCAGATCAAAAAACGGGGTGGCCAGCACATTGAGGTCTGCTTCACATGCATTGCACCCGGCAGCCGATACCTGCCGCAGTTGCAGGGAACGGCCGAATAATTTTTTAAAATGCTGTTTGGCATGTTGGGCAAGAGACGGCAGGTCCCCGTCTGTTACAAGATCTGCCTTGGTGGCGGTGGAAATTTCAAAATCACCCGTAAATTCGACAAATGCACCCTTGGAGATACGTTCACAGGTGCCGCAGAAGATGCAGCGGCCCATGTCAATTTTCTTTTTTTCCACAACAATGGCATTCTGGGGGCAGGCATCGGCACAGGTTTTGACCAGTTCGGGATCAGCTGTTTTTTGGATCACGGGTCTGCCCCTGTACCGGGGAAAAACCGCCGGTTTTTCCTTGGGATAATTACAGGTGCGATACCCTTGTTCCAGTCTGTTTTTTAGTATGGTGAGCATGGTTTACACCCTTTTCAAAGATCAAATCCGCAATAGGAAAGGTTAAAACTCTTATTGTTCAAGGGAAAATCTGAGATTCCCGTGTCCCGCAGCGCCATGGCCAGTCCGTTCCAGTTGTGAAAGGAGGGGTCTTTTACCTTGTACCGGAGAATACCGCCGGCCTCATCTGTCAACAGTGCATGGGAAACCTCTCCGCGCCAGCCTTCATTGACGGTTACCACAAAGCTGGATGGCGGCAGTACAGGCATGATTCCTTCCACTGTTTGTGTGTCTACGGGTTTGTCAATCAGTGACTGGATGATATCAATGGACTGCAAAACCTCATCATACCGGACCCGTGCCCGGTCATAGACATCGCCCGAAGATTTTGCATTTTCACCAATCGTCAGATGGGGGTAATGCTCTGTGGGAAAACAGCGCCGGGCATCATAGGCCAGACCGCTTGCCCGTCCTGCAAATCCCACAAGACCCAGGTGGTCGGCATCTTTTTTACTGACCCGGCCGCAGCCTTCAAACCGGGCCCGGACCGTGGAAGCACCGAAAATAAGGGCCAGCACATGTTCCACCTGGGGTTTTAATTCCCTGATCCGTTCATCCAGGGTTTTTCTGACATCATCCTCCAGAGAAAACCGGACCCCGCCCGGTCTGACAAGCCCCTTGCCAAAACGGTTGCCGCACAGTAGCAGGGACAAATTTAAAAAATCCCCCCGGATCCTGCCGAAATAATTGGCCGGCACCTGAAATGCCACATCCATGCACAAGGCCCCTAAATCACCGATATGGTTGGCCAGCCGCTCCAGTTCCAGTGCAATGGTGCGAATGATTTTTGCCCCGTCATCCACCTGCAGTGATGCAAGGGCTTCCACTGCCTGGGCCATGCACAGACCATGGCCGATGGTGGTATCGCCGGCAATGTTCTCCGCAAGGATGGGCAGACGTTTGGCAGCGGCCTTGAGCAAAAGGGTTTCCACTCCCCTGTGCTGGTATCCCAGCTGAATTTCCAGGTGCAGCACCCGTTCACCAATGCAGTTGAACCGGAAATGGCCTGGTTCGATGACACCGGCATGTACCGGTCCCACCGCCACTTCATGGATTTCATCGCCATCCACCTGGTAATATTCATAATTGCCCGGGATATCTTTAGTGTAATCATTGTTGAACACATCCGGCATCTGGCGCATATTTTCATGGTACCGGACCATTTTCAGCCAGGGATGGCCCTGGGGCAGGATACCGAATTGTTCGGCGATTTCCCTTTCAAACAGATGAAAGGGTTCGCATGTCCGGGTCAGAGACGGATAGCTCTCCGGCGCGTCACAGCCTGCAGCAAGCAGGACATCCGTTCGCAGCACGGCCAGAAATTTGGTTGTGCCCAGGTCTTCATAGGCAAAAAAATGCACCACTTTCCCGCCGTTTTGTACGATATGAAGGGCATTGTCACAAAATGTGTCAACATCAAGGTGCGGTATCGTGTCTCTGGAAACTTTTTTGCCATTGGTAATTTCTAAAAACGGTTTCATTGCAGCCCTCCGCCGATGGCATTCACGGCATCAACAATGGTCTGATACAGTGCATCCGGAATAAAAAAGCACAATATCAGGGATGTAAGCAAAAGAATATACTGGGGCCAGACAAGGCTGGCTTTTTCAGAAAACCGTGCAGGTTCCGGTGCAGTTGCGGCAGACGGGGCGAAACAGATTTTCATGACCTGGTTGGCAAACCCGGCAAATATCACACACATGCTCACAATAAAAATACCGGCAGCCACATAATGACCCGCCCGAAAGGCACCCACAATAATAAACAATTCTCCGATGAAAATACCGAATGGCGGAAACCCGGATATACCTGCAAACCCGGCAAAAAACGCCACAAATGTTTTGGGCATATGCTGTGCCATGTTGCCGGTGTTTGCAATCAGGCGGTCTTTGTATCCCATCAGAATATTGCCCGATGACAAAAACAAAGAAGATTTTATCAGGCTGTGGTGGATCATGCAGATCACGGCCCCGTATACACCGATACCGCCAATGCCGGTTCCAAAGGCGATGATTCCCATGTTTTCAATGCTGGAGTACGCCAGCATGCGTTTGTATTCATTCTGTTTGAGAATGAATGTGGCAGCCGCCAGGATGGATATCAACCCGAATACAATGAGGATGGTGCCGGAAAAATCCTGTAAGCCTGCGGCTACCATAATCTTGTTGGTTTTAAAAATCCCCAGATAGGCACAGTTTAACAACACCCCGGATAATAAGTCGGACAGGGTCACCATGGTCATGGTGGATAAAAACAAGAGCATAAAGCCGGTAAAAACGTTTTCAGACGGAAGGTTGCTGTGTTCCAAATAGGTTTTGGTATAAATGGAAATCAAAAAAAACAGCAAAGAGATCACCAGAAGCGACAGCATTCCTTCGGGGGTTACCGCAAAATAGCCGCTAAAAAAGGCATCCGGTCTGTTTTTCCACAGCAGCAAAGACAATACAAGATGGACAACACCTGTCAGAACCAGCAGCTGCCGCCCGAGGGTTCTGGGCAGGACAAAGGCCAGAAGGCCGGTTATAAAAGGTGTGAGAAATACAATTTCAACCATGGGACAGCCCCTATTCCTTTAAGGTTCTCAAAAGTGTCGTATCCACATCATCAAAGGTCTGTTTGATATTTTGCAGGATAATGGCCATGATCATGACCCCTGCCAGTACATCCAGCAGGATGCCGAACTCCACAATGTGCAGGGCCCTTACCGAAAAGGTGGTGCCCATGAGATAGATGCCGTTTTCCAGCATGATGTAGCCGATGACCATGGCAATGGCATTTCTTCTGGCCATCAGCAGAAACATGCCGGTGACCAGCAATGAAATGGCAGTGGGAAACAGCAGCTGTGCATCACTGATGGAGGGAATATTGAGCTGGCGGCTGATGATGGTAGCGGCAACAATCAATGCCAGGCCGCAGAAAATGGAGGCATGGTACCCGATAACAGGGGAGACATCCCTCTGGATGGCCACTTTTTTGATGGCGATATGAAGACTCAAGGGGATAATAATGCCCCGGATAACCAGGGTGGCTGCGGTAAAAACCATGCCGCCGGTTCCCATTTCATGGCCGATGAAAAACGGAACAATGGAAACCACAATGCCCTGAAAGGCAATCACCTTGATCAATGCCGGAATCCGGCTGGAACCAAAGGCAAATAACACCGAAAGCAGCACCAGCGATGACAGGGTATCAACGGTATCTAATATCATGTGATCAACTCCAGGGTAATGATGGTTGCAAAAAAGGCCAGAGCAAAGGAAATCAGCACAAACTGCGGCACCTTGTCCATGCGGTATCTGGCAATGGCCGATTCCACGGCACCCACAACCATGTAGACAATGATCAGGCCCGCAAAAAATACAGCCAGGCCCAGACCGGCGATGCCTGTATCAAAAGGAAGCATCAGCTGTGTGGTTATGGCGGCATAGAAAAACAGCTTGCAGAAAGAGCCCAGCTCGATCAGGGCAAAATCGGGACCGCTGTGGTCCAGGACCATGACTTCATGGATCATGGTCAACTCCAGGTGCGTGGCAGGATCATCCACCGGCACCCGTGAGTTTTCCGTCAGCAGGATAATGAAAAAGGCAATGATAATGAACAGCAGGGGCGCACCTGCCAGCTGCCATAGTGCAAAGCTGCCGGTGCCGGCAAAATAGGCGGACAAGGAGAGTTCGCCTGTCATGCGGTAAAAAAAGATCAGAATCATGAACATGGCGGCTTCACAGATAATGGGAAAATAGGCTTCTCGTGCCGCGCCCATGCCCTCAAAAGGAGATGCCGTGTCCATGGCTGCGGCAATGGTAAAAAACCGTCCCAGCCCCATGAGATACAATATCAGGATCACATCACCGTTGAATGAAAAAACAGGGCTATGGCCGGCAATGGGTAAAAACAGCAGAACCGTCAGGGCGCTAGCACAGGAAACGACAGGACCCAGCTGGAACATAACCGTGGTGCTGGTACTGTAAACCGATCCTTTTTTCAACAGTTTGATCAGGGTATAATAATTGATCAGCAGGGGCGGTCCTTTTTTTCCGGCAAAAAACGCCTTGACCTTGAGAATCACGGCCGAGAAAAATGGGGCTGTCAGAATGGCCGTCAGCCACAGTAAAATAGAATCAATCATAACACCTTCCCGTGTTGGTTATTTTTTTATATGAAAAACAACAGCAATATAATGGCCAGCAAAATATATCCGATATACAGATGAATATCCCCGTGCTGTATCCACCGAAGTTTATCGAACAGATACAGTACCGGCCGGACCACTGCGGTGTTCATATGCCGTTCCGCAATATCAGCAACATCACTTTTATAATGGGTCTTTCGGGGAAATCTGCCTGTGACAGGGGGATGGTCTTCCGTCAGCGGGGCTGCCGGCCGGAAAAATCCGATGATGTCAAATGCATAGGAAGATCCTGTATACTGCATTTTCACCGTGGGCAGGGTAAACCCGCATCCCCAGGTGCCTGATCGAGAAACGGATTTGTTTTTGTAGAAAAAAAAGCGCGCACCTGCCACGGCCAGAACCACGAGAAGAAAC
>JAIVHE010000191.1 GCA_020201255.1 Desulfobacteraceae bacterium | reverse complement strand
GTTCAATATAGGCCGTATGTGGCGGTGAAAAAAGAGTTTCCATTGCTTTCGCAGTTGGTTCTCTGTCATCTTCGTGTACCAGAGGCATGAAGTGCTTTCCCAAAATTTCGGTTTCCTTTTTATCGAACATCCGGCAATAGGAGGGGCTGACAAATAAAAACCGTCCATCCAGGTCAACTTTGACTACAAGATCCGTCTGATTTTCCACAAGCAGTCTGTAATTTTCCTCACTTCGCTTTAATTCCTCCTCTGCCCGTTTTCTTTCGGTAATGTCTCTGAATTCTACAGTTCGAACCTGTTTCCCTTTGTAAGGCACGTTGCGGGCTTCCAGCTGCATGGGAAATTCTTCCCCATTTTTGCGCAGTCCGAACGCTTCATACGGTTTTTCATAACCAGTCCGGATATTATTCATTACTTGTTTACGGGATTTTTCGGCAATCAGCAGAAGTCCGTTCATACCAATAAGCTCGGAATATTCATACCCGGTCATCTCCGAAAGACCCTGATTACATTCCAGAATAACCCCTTGGTCATGGATGGCAATTCCCCCGAAGGAAGCATTATGAAGTGCTTTAAAACGCGATTCGCTTTCCCGCAGGGCATCCTCGGCCTTTTTTCGATCTGTAATGTCACGTGAGATCGAAATTATGCCTATGGGCTTTTGATAACTGTCGCGGATAAATGATGCAGTATTTTCTATCCATATAGTGGAACCGTCCTTTTTGTATTCTTCCAATTCAATGAGCCTGCTCCTGCCAAGATCAGCCGTCCCTGTTTGCTCCAGACTGAATTCTTCGGCAAAGACTTTTGAAAGTCGTTGAAAGGATTCCGGTGTCATTATCTGATCAATTTTTTGTTCCAGGGCTTCTTCATCTGTAAATCCCCGCAGTTTAATAATGGATGGGCTCACATAAGTGAAGTTTAGATTCATGTCCATAGTGGTGATGATCTCAGCCATGTTTTCAGTGATTAATCTATATTTCTCTTCACTTTTCTTGAGTGCATCCTCCGCCTGCTTGCGTTCGGTGACATCTCTTGAACTGAACAGAATTTCCTTTGGATTTCCGGCATCATCAAGAATGAATTTCCCCACAGTTTCAAACCAAAGATAGTCTCCATCTGCACGGTGATACCTGTATTCGACCTTTCGGCCATCTTCCCTGTTGGCCAGAAACTCAGCAAAAGCGGTAGCAGTTTCCTGGTAATCATCAGGATGGACAAATTCCATGACGTTCCGGCCGATAAGTGAATCCGGATCATATCCCAGAAACCTATGGGCGGGGCCGATGAATTTAAAGTTACCTTCCATGTCGGTGACGGCAACAAGGTCAGAGGTAGTGTCAATAATGTTTTGTAAAAATTTGGATTTCTCTTCCAGAGCCTTTTCCGCCTGCTTTCGCTCGGTGATATCAACAAATGTGGTCAGGTGCTGATTGTCTCCCGGCTGCAGGGAGATGAGGATATTCCGGGTTGTTTTGTCCTTGCAGGTGATTTCTACATCTACAGGTGGGGTGTTCACTCCGGTTTCAAATACCTTCCGCAAATACTGATCCCAGATTTTGAGGACTTTTTTTCGGTAATCCTTGTCCGGATATGCTTTGACTGCCCAGTTATCAACGGTGGATATATCGTTTTCAGTGTAGCCGAACATTTTTTTGAATTGCTGATTGATCCGTAGGATATTGCCCTTGTCGTCGAGGATACCAATGCCAACCGGCAGATGGTCGATGATGTTTTCAAGGTTTTGTCTGCTGGCGTACAATGTTTTTTCTGTTTTTTTCTGCCGGGTAATATCACGGAGGAAACAAACACATTGTCCATTATCTTCAGGGCGAAATTGAATGCTGACTTCAACATCAAGGAGCGTCCCATCCTTGCGGCAGTGTCTGGTTTCAAATCGATCTGATCCTTTCATGACAACAGCTTGCATGTGTTCTGCGACAATTTCTGGTGTTTCAACAAACTCCAACTCGGAAATGTGCATGCTCAGGAGTTCGTCTTCATTGTAGCCACTCATTCGACAATAGGCATCATTGACTTCAAGCAACCGCCCATTGATATCCGTTAACCAATACCCGTCTATTGCCGCCTTGAGAATTGAACGATACCGTTTCTCGCTTTTCTGAATCTGTTTTCGTTGTTCAATCTCTTTGAGTTTTTTCATGCCGCTTTCAGAAATAACAGCAATCAAGCCTTTGATGAAATACAGGTAATTTTCAAGTTGTTCCCGTGTCCAGATCGGTGCCTTTTTGACAGCTGCAATATAGGCTTCTTCATCGAATCCATATTTTTGGGCTTGGGTTCTAAAAAGTTGCGGATCCGGTTTTTCCAGAAAAAATTGTCCGGTGAAAAAATTACCATAATGGATTCCGTCAATGATTATTGGTGTAGCATTGTCCATAAGCCCATGTGGGCAGCGATAACTTATTGCCGGTTTTGCTTCATGGATGTGGTCTGAAATGTATTGATCGCTTTTTATACAAAGCTGTTCCGTCTCTTTGTTTTTTCTGTGGAACTTTGTGCAAACATCCTGCCAGGCAGTTGCTGTCAAGATATTTCCGTCGTTATCAATAATTGAGGAGGGAAATGAATAGATTTTATTCAACCTGTCCTGCAAATTTTGGAAGTGTTCAATGTCAATGAGATCTTGTAGTCTGTA
>JAIVHE010000190.1 GCA_020201255.1 Desulfobacteraceae bacterium | reverse complement strand
TCATGCTGCACAGCGGTTGCCATCATACGGGCCAGTTCATTTTCATCCATGGGGGCCATCACCGTCATATTGGGCATGGGCCGAAGGTAAGTAAAATCAAACAGGCCGTGGTGGGTGGGACCGTCTTCTCCCACAATCCCGCCCCGGTCCAGGGCAAAGACCACAGGATGGCCGTCAATGCAGACATCATGGAGAATCTGGTCATAGGCACGCTGGAGAAATGTGGAATAGATTGTCACCACCGGTCGGATGCCTTTGGTGGCAAGGCCGGCGGAAAAAGTCACTGCATGCTGCTCTGCAATACCTACATCAAAAAACCGGTCCGGAAATTGTTGGGAAAATTCCATGAGGCCCGTGCCTTCAGGCATGGCAGCGGTCACTGCCACCAGGTTGGGATGGGATTTGCCCAGTTTGACCATTTGTTCCCCGAACACCTGGGTATAGGATGGTATCGCCTGGGGCGATGCAGGTGCATTGGCTTTGCCGGTATCCACGGCAAATGAACCTACGCCGTGAAAATACACCGGGTTTTTTTCTGCCGGTGCATATCCTTTGCCCTTGACCGTGGTGACATGAAGCAGCACGGGCGAGTCCGCCGTATTTTTGATATTGTCTAAAATATCAATGAGATGGTCCAGATTATGGCCATTGATGGGACCGAAATAATCAAAATCAAAGGCCTCAAAAAGCATGCCCGGGGTGACAAAGGTTTTAAAGGATTCCTCGGACCGTTTGGCAATCTGGTACATGTCTTCCCCGATTTTGGGCAAAGATTTTAAAAATGCCCCGAACTGGTTGCGCATGGTCTGGAGATATTTGGCGGAAAAGGTCCGGCTCAAGTAGGATGACAATGCCCCCACATTCCGGGAAATGGACATGTCGTTGTCATTGAGGATCACAATAAGCTTGCGCTTTAAATCCCCGGCCTGATTCAGTCCTTCATAGGCCAGCCCCGCAGTCATGGACCCATCCCCGATAACCGAAATCACATGGGAGTCATCCTGGTTCAGGTATTTGGCACAGCATACCCCCAGCCCGGCGGAAATGGATGTGGATGAATGTCCCACCGTGAAACCGTCACAGGGATTTTCTTTTATCTTGGAAAACCCGGATATGCCTTTGTACTGGCGAAGGGTATCAAACTGCTGGTTTCTGCCGGTAATCAGCTTATGGGTATAGGACTGGTGCCCCACATCCCAGATCAGGGTGTCTGCGGGCAGATCAAATACATAGTGGATGGCCAGGGTCAGTTCCACCGCCCCCAGACTGGAGGCCAGATGGCCGCCGTTTTTAGAGACCACCTGGATAATGCGTTCCCGAATCTGTCTGGCCAGATCAGGCAGCTGGTGACGCGAAATGTCCTTGAAATCGGCGGGTGTTTTGATATCTTTCAGTAGTGCCACTGTTTTGTTTACCTTTTTATAGTCTGCAATACCATCATCTATCGTATTTACAGTATCATGATTTATATCATCAATTGCTCTGTGAAGCATGTCGGTTCTTTGCAGCATGTCATCGGTCCCTGTTAATAACATATCCGGCAATGGCCCGAAGGGGATCTGCATTGCCGTTAAATATTTCAAGGGCCTCCAAGGCCCCATCTGTCAATTTTTTTGCATAGGCAATAGATCCCTTGACTCCCATAATCGCAGGAAAGGTCAGTTTGTTTTTCACTGCATCTGATCCTGCGGCTTTCCCCATTTTTTTTGGATCTCCCTGCACATTCAAAATATCATCCATGACCTGGAACGCCAGCCCCACATTGACAGCATATTCTGCCAGATGCTGTTTGAAATCGTCAGGGGCATCGACGCTCACAGCACCGGATGCTACACTGGCACAAATCATCCGGCCGGTTTTCAAGGCATGGATATGTGTGAGATGGTCCAATAGACCGGCTTTATTCCCTTGTTTTGTATTTTTGCAGTCAGACTGCATGTCCAGTACCTGGCCTTCGACCATACCGTTAAAGAATAGGTGTGGATCATTTCCAGGGCACAGGCAGCAGGCAAAGCAAGTAATACATCCCCTCCGCAGGCCCGGGCAGACGCCATTGCCAGGACAGGGCGCAATCGTTTTCCTCCGGCCATGAGAGAATGGGTCATGGCCTGCACCAGTTCCCGGTTAAAATCAAATTGCCCCAGGATTTTTTCCAGCCGGGTGTTCACAAGCGCCTGATGTTCTTGTAAAAAGGCAGGCAAGTTACAGCTGTGATCATTCATTATCAAACGGGGTTTCTCCAAGGGACCCGTCCAGACCCCGGGTCAGCTGGGTGATCTTTTTTTCTGTGCTGTCAAGGATTTGCATACAGTATTGGACCTTTTCAATGCCGGTTTCATATTTTTTCAGGGCCTGTTCCAGGGGAAGAGCCCCGGATTCCATTTCCTTTACAATGCCCTCAAGCTGTTTTAAAGCAGTTTCAAATGTTGTCTTTGCCATGGATTTTTTTCTCCACCCGTGTCTGAATACGTCCTTTGGATAAAATAATTTCAACCCTATCCTGAACCGCCACTGCGTCGGCATCCAGGATTACTTTTTTGTCCGGCAAGGTTCTGGCGATGCTGTAGCCTCTTTTTAAAACGGCTGTGGGATCCAGTGCCGTCAGCGTTGTTGCCGCCTGCCTGACCTGATGTTTGTTTTCAAAAATACAGGTTTTCATGGTAATTGCCAAATGATTGTACAGATCAGCCACCTGCCGGGTTCGGGGTTGGAGCTGGGGAGCCGCGCCCAAAAGTGTCTGGGATATCCAGGACAGTTTCTCTGTACCATGAAATATCTGCCGGTCCAGGGCATGCTGCATGCGCAGAAAATGGGTTTCCACTGTCTGTTTGGCAGTGGCCACAACCTGGACCGGGCTTTTCAAGCGGCTGTGCAGATCATCTACTTTCTGATGAAAATAGGCCAGTTTCTGGGTTATGGCTGTGGACAAAGAAAAGTGCAGGTCTGTAATAAGCCTGACCAGTTGTTTTTTTTCCGGCAATACCAGTTCAGCTGCTGCCGAAGGGGTAGGGGCCCTGACATCAGCTGCAAAATCAGCAATAGTGGAATCTGTTTCATGGCCGATACCTGTTACCACCGGAATGTTGGAAGCAAAGATGGCCCGTGCCACAATTTCCGAATTAAAGGCAGCCAGATCTTCCAGTGCACCACCGCCCCGGGCCAGGATGATCACATCAGAGCTGCGCTGTTGGTTTACTGCTTCAATTGCACATACAATTTCATTCAGGGCCGGATCTCCCTGGACCGCCACCGGAACGATTTGAAGGCAGCAATTGGGAAATCTGCGCTGTGCTATATGGATGATATCGCGCACTGCAGCACCGGTACCAGAGGTGATGACACTAATTTTATCAGGCAGATACGGAAGGACCTGTTTATGAACCGCATCAAAAAGGCCCTCGTCCCCCAGTTTTTTTTTGAGTTGCTCAAATGCTTTTTGAAGGGCACCTGCACCTTCGGGTTCCACATGTTCAAAAATCAGTTGGTAGTTACCCCGGGGTTCATACAGGGTTAACCGGGCCAGGCCAAAAATGTTCAATCCGTTTTCAAGGGCAAATTTCAATGACCGTTTCTGATTTTTAAACATGACACAGTTGACGACCGCATTGGCATCTTTTAGGGAAAAATAGGAATGGCCCGATGCCGGGGCCGCATAATTAGATATTTCGCCTGTGATCCAGACAAAAGAAAACCGGTCCTCAAGAATGGTTTTTATTTCCCGGGTCAGGTGTGAAACCGTATATATATGACTGCTTTTTGGTTCTGTCATGTAGTTTCCTGTATGCATCCATTCCTGTAAAATCAAAGGCTACATGTATAGAATGAATCAGTACCAAAAGTCAACTCCGGGATCTTTGGATAATGTCTGATAATATATATTATGTAAACTTTCTTTATTTTGCCTGTTTCAGGATTCATTCGGAACCGTTGGGATACCCTGCAAAATCGACATATAACCAAATAATAATCTTGAAATCCCGGGGGTAGATGTTATATTGCCTGCAACAGAAGAAAGACAACCCAAAATTTTCGGAGGAAAAAAATGAACACTGCATCTGCACAAACCACTACCATGGTAAAGGTGAACACCTTTATCAGAAGCGTGTACAACTGGATGACCATCGGTCTGGTTCTGACCGGGTTTACATCCTTTTTTGTTTCCCGCAGCCCGGTATTGCTTCAGGCATTTCACGGCAACCCAATCATGCCGATCGTACTTTTCATCGGCTTGATCGTTATCTGCGGATATCTTTCCGCCAGGGTACAGAAGATGCAGGCCAGCACCGCTACAGGTTTATACGTGGCCCTGACAGTGGCCTACGGCCTCATACTGACCCCTATTTTTCTCATTTACACAGCCGCATCCATTGTATCCACTTTTTTTATCTGTGCTGCCACTTTCGGAGCGGCCAGTGTTTACGGCATGGTCACCAAAAAAGACCTCACCGGCATGGCACAGTTTCTGATGATGGGACTCATCGGCCTGATCATTGCCATGGTGGTGAATATCTTCATCGGTTCCACCATGATGCAGACCATCATATCAATGATCGCCGTACTCATTTTCACCGGACTGACCGCCTATGATACCCAGAAACTCAAAAACATGGCCGTCACCATGCCGGACAACGC
>JAIVHE010000189.1:1238-5361 GCA_020201255.1 Desulfobacteraceae bacterium | reverse complement strand
ATCAAATTTGATGTCATCCGGGCATTGAACCCGAATCTCAGGAGTGGTGAATGTCTGCGGCAGATCCTGGATCAGTTCATCCACGCCTTTGCCTGTGGCAGCAAGGATCTCCAGCAGGCGGCAGGTGGCGTACAAGGCATCATCAAATCCAAAATACCGGTCCTTGAAAAACATGTGCCCGCTCATTTCTCCTGCCAGTTCGGCATTTTCCTCTTTCATCTTCTTTTTGATCAGAGAATGGCCGGTGCGCCACATAACGGCATTGCCGCCGTTTTTTCGGATATCATCATACATGACCATGGAGCACTTGACCTCGGAAATAAAGGTAGCCCCGGGCTTGCGGGAAAGAATCTCCCTGGCATAGATCACCATGAGCTGATCCCCGTAAATCACATTTCCCCTCGCATCCACCACGCCGATGCGATCAGCGTCCCCGTCATACCCCACACCCAGATCCAGATTTTTTTCTTTCACCAGGGAGATCAGATCCCCCAGGTTTTTTTTCTGGGTAGGGTCTGCCTCATGATTGGGAAAATTGCCGTCCGGATCACAGAAAATGTCATACACCTCGCATCCCAGTTCTGTGAGAACAGGCAAGGCAGTGATACCGCCGGTACCGTTTCCGGCATCAATAGCAATGCGGATTTTTCCTGCGATACTGATATTTTCCACAATATAATTTTTATAGGGGGTAAGCACATCCGCCTGGGTGCGGGTGCCTGTTCCGGTTACGAATGCGTTGGCCTCAATAATTTTGCGGATCTCCTGAAGGCCGTCGCTGTGGATGGAATCATGGCCGCTCATGAGCTTGAATCCATTGTATTCCGGCGGATTATGGCTGGCCGTTACCATGGCACCACCTTCCAGATCCAGATGGTGTATGGAAAAATACAGCACCGGTGTCGGGCAAAGACCGATGTCCACCACATCACAGCCGGTTGACAAAATCCCCTGGATCAACAGGTCGGCATACCTTTCTGACGTCAGACGGCAGTCCCGGCCCACTGATACCTTGTGCTTATGCTGATGATGCAGCATGGTACCGAACGCTTTTCCGATGTTTTTTACATCATCATCCAGAATATCAACGCCTGCCACCCCCCGGATATCATATTCTCTGAAAATACCGGTATGCATGTGTCCTCCTTGTGTATCTATTATAAATGCTTGAACCCTGTTCCCTAAATAGTATTGTTGACTGTAAATTGCAAGTGTATTATCACGTGTATCACAGGGACCGGAACCGGCCTTTTACAAGGTAAAATTGTAAGGTAAAAAACTCCTTACACCCTCCTCATTTTACCGGTTTTCTGTAATATTTCAGTTGATTTTACTCTGCAATGTGCTATTTTAGCTTTATACCATGTTTCAGTTTTGCTCAAAACGTGGATATTCTTTTTACAACCAACCGCCATGTTTCAAACTTGAAAGGAGAAAACCATGAAAAAAAAGAGTATAATCTAAAAGACAAATTCGGTTCCTCCCTGTGTATCTATACCGTCCTGACGGGGGATGCTCCCGAAGGCCGCCAGCTGCTCCAGGATATCGCAGACATAGGGGCCTGCGGATTTTTTACCACCGCTGATGACATCATGACCAGTGCCGGCATGGCCGGTTTTGTGGAAAAAGCCTTTTTGGAAGAAAAATCCGCTCCTGCACCCGCACCCGCACCCGCGCCTGCACCAGATAGAAAAGATTCCGATGGAGACGGAGTATATGATGAAGATGACCAGTGTCCCGGAACCCCTGCCGGTGCCCGGGTCAATGCAGTGGGCTGCTGGACCCTCGACAATGTCCTGTTTGATTTTGACAAAGCAGTGATCAAATCGGAAGCCTATCCCTTGCTGGACGAGGTTGTGGCTATTATGAAAAAGAATCCGGACATGAGCGTGGAACTCCAGGGACATACCGACAATATCGGCACCAAAGAATATAACAAAGACCTGTCCATGCGGCGGGCCAATGCCGTTGCAGAATATCTTGTTAAAAAAGGTATTTCGAGAGATCGCCTGACAACCGAAGGATTCGGCTTCACCAAACCGGTTGCCCTCAATGGCACCAAATTCGGCCGGTCCCTTAACAGACGGGTTGAACTCCATCCATAATCAAACCATTCGACTGAAATGGGTCAGGGAAATATTTTCCCTGACCCACACTTCTTGGGGTCAGAAGTGAACTTCTGACCCCCACGTTTTTAGATAATTTCCTGGCCGGTTTTTTGTACGCCATAGCCGCCCAGGGCCAGAACCCGTTTTTGAAACGCATCCGTTGCAATGGTCTCCAGCAGAATCTGGATATTGGGGGTGTTGAAAAACTGCTCCAATATCACCAGGTCATATGCTTCGGTGACCACGGGAATAAAATCCAGATCCAGGGCCCGGGCTGCAGCCATGATGCCCAGACCGGCATCTGCCCTGCCGGAAAGCACCGCGACTGCAACCGACATATGGGTATATTCGTCATTTTCATACCCCTGGATATCAGCCGGTACCAATCCCAACTCCCCGAGCTTGTAATCAAATAGAATCCGGGTGCCTGAACCGGGCTGGCGGTTGATAAACCGCAGTTCTTTGTCTTTCAGATCTTCAATGGACCGGATGCCCCTGGGATTGCCTTTGGGAACAATCAGGCCCTGTTCGCGCATGACCAGGTTCACAAGGCGCACAGGGGTCTGGGGCAGGTATTTTTTAATGTATGAGATATTATAACTGCCGTCAACCGGATCCAGCAGGTGAATTCCGGCCAGGTGGCAGGCCTTGTTCCGAATGGCCATAAGCCCTCCCATGCTGCCCACATGGCTGGAAGAGATCCCGATACCATCATGGAACCGCCGCATCTGGTCTGCCAGAAGATCAAGGGTATTGTCATGGGAACCGGTTATCACCAGGGTGTTTTCGATGGCGGACAAGGGCCGCAGCAGCCGGGCACTCATCACTTCTTTTTCAGAAACCCCTTCCACATCCCGGGGGATCCGGATGATGCCGTCTGCTTCGGTAAGGGTGGTGATACTGCCCGAACCCCTGGGCAGCTGGGAGGCAATCAAGCGCCCGTCAACCGACCCTATTTTTACCCGCAAAAATTCATCCTGACCCAGTTTTGATGCGATTTTCCGGGCCAGAGACACCGGTGCGGACCGGGTTTGAAGCGCCGGCAATTTCTGCATTCTGCGCAGAAGCGGCCCTGCAAACTGCTCAAATGCCACAATGGCGGAGACAGGGTATCCGGGAATACCGAAGACCGGTTTTTCAAAAACCCTGCCCATCAGGACCGGTTTTCCCGGCATCATGGTCACCCCATGAACCAGCACCTGACCCAAGGAGGCAATCACGGGCTTTGCAAAATCCTCTGACCCGGCTGATGATCCGCCGATGATAAGGACCATGTCATAATCGCCTTTGGCAGCCTTTGCCACAGCATCTCTAATGTTGTCAAGATCGTCCCTGAGCATGGCATGACGGTCAAAATCCGCGCCGTTGTCCCGGCACAGTGCCCCTAGCACCGTGGAATTGGATTCCACCACCTGTCCCGGGGCAAGTTGCTCCACCTGGACCTTATCCCACTGGACCAGTTCCGATCCGGTAGGAATAATGAGAACCCGGGGTTTTTTGTACACCGAAACCCTGAAAATACCGCCGGAAAGCAACGCGCCCATGGCATAGGCATTGATCTGATGGCCCCGGGCAAACAACAGCTTGGTGGCCACGATATCCTCTCCCATCTTCCGGACATGCTGCCAGGGAAATACCGGTGCTTCAATTTCAACGGTGTTTTCATCAATGATATTGACATGCTCGATCATGATGACGGCATTGGTATCCTCTGGCATGGCATGCCCGGTGTTAACCCAGAATGCATCTTTTCCAGGCACAAGGGTTTTTGGTGCTTCATCGCTGGCACCAAAGGTGTGTTTTGCATCCACTGCAATACCATCCATGGCTGCGGCATGAAAATTGGGACTGGACAGAACTGCAATGGCAGGGGCTGCCAGAACCCGTCCCCGGGCTGCTGTCACATCAATGGTTTCCACCGGGGTAGTGCGGTCCCTAAAGGTATCTGCCAGTATCTGCCAGGCGGTTTCAATGGGCTTTGTGTCCAGATATATGTTGCGTTTTGATGTCATATT
>JAIVHE010000189.1:0-1229 GCA_020201255.1 Desulfobacteraceae bacterium | reverse complement strand
AAGTCCGTCGGCATGGACCATGGTCCGGATCAGGCCCGATTTTCCCAGCACCGGCCGGGCCAGCAGCCCGTCCGTGTCATCATGGGCAAGCATCACCCGGACAAAATCGCGCCGTCCCTGGGCAGAGGCAACATTTCTGGTCAGCTTTGCCGGTACCCGGACCAGGGGTTTGGATACGGCATACCCCTGGATTCGGTGTAAAAACGGCACCACCACCATTTTCATCACCACCATGGCGGATACCACCTGGCCGGGCAGCCCCCACACGGGTTTGGTACCGCTTCTGGCCAGAATAGTGGGCTTGCCCGGGCTTACGGACATGCCGTGGACAAGAATCTCTGTATCAAAAAGTTGTGACAGCACCTCCACCGTATAATCCCGGGTTCCCACGGAACTGCCGCCTGATATGAGCACCATGTCGGTTTCCGCCAGGGCCTTTTCGCAGCAGGCTTTCAATGCCCCGGGATCATCTTTGACAATGCCGTACCGTACCGGCAGGGCATGGGCCTCCTGGACAAATCCTGACAGGGTATAGGAATTGATATCCCGGATACGGCCGGGCGCCGGCTCTTCATTGACGGGAATGATTTCATCCCCTGTGGAAATGATGCCGACCTTTGGTACCTGGTGCACCGACAGGGTTGAAAAACCAAGCCCCGAGGCCAGACCCATTTCCTGGGGCCGTATGAACGTTCCGGCGGACAATACCACATCCCCTTTTTTAAAATCTTCATCTTCATCAATGACATGCTGGAGCGGGGCCACACTCTTGTATATTTCTAGGGAAGCATCATCAATGGTCTGGGTATGTTCCACCATGACAACGGCATCAGCACCCCGGGGCAGCATCCCCCCTGTGGCGATGCCGGCGGCTTTTCCCGGCGCCAGTGTAAAATCAGGCACCTGCCCCATGGGAATGGATCCCTGCATCTCAAGCCATGCCGGGGTGGATTCCGAAGCCCCGAAAGTGGCGGATGCCTGTATGGCATAACCATCCATGGTGGCCCGCCGAAATCCCGGCATATTGCAGGGTGCTGTGACATCTTGTGCCAGTATTCGGGAAAAAGCGGATGCTACCGCAATGTTTTCCTTCTCTTTGGGCACAAACTGCTGTTGTAAGGCCATGACCTCATCAAGGGTTTTTACTTTGAAAAAATGATTCATTTCAATGCCTCTTTTACGCTTTTCATGGCAAGCTCCACATTATTGCGGCTGTTAAAGGCAGAGAT
>JAIVHE010000188.1 GCA_020201255.1 Desulfobacteraceae bacterium | reverse complement strand
GGTTTGAGCCCCTTTGAGTACCAGGATCACATGGTATTTTTCGGCAAATGTTCGGGCCACGCCGGGTCTGTCCGCCTGGACCTCTGCAGTGGAGATGCCTGCCAGCCGGGCCATCTCTCCGGGATGGGGGGTCAAAATTGCCGGAAACTGTCTGGATGTGAGAATGTCGGGGTTGTCCGCCAGGCAGTTGATGGCATCCGCATCCATAATCAACGGAAGAGAGCAGTCTGTCACCAGGGACTGTATCAGTTTTTTGGTGTCAGGGTCTGTCCCCAGACCCGGTCCCAGGGCCAGGGCCTGTTTGTCTTTTGCCAGTGCCAGGATCTGGTCCAGGCCGGCAGAAGACAGGGCGCCGGATGGGGTTTGCGGCAGGGGAACTGTCATGGGCTCCATCACCATGGGCTCTAACACGGCATTGATGCCTGCCGGAACCCCCAGGGTCACAAGGCCTGTGCCGCACCGTTTGGCGGCATTGGCACACAGTGCCGCAGCCCCGGTTTTGCCCGGAGAGCCGGACAGAATCATGAGATGACCAAAGGTGCCTTTGTGGCTGGTGAAACTTCTGGGGGAAAACAATGGGGCAATGGTTTGTGTATCCAGCACCTGGAACCCGACATCCTGCTTCCGGGCCGCAAATCCGGGAATGCCGATGTCAATGACCCGCAGGTTGCCGGTGTACTGGTTGCCCGGATACATAATATGGCCGATCTTGGCAAAGGCAAAGGTGGCGGTGGCTTTTGCCTTGATGCAGACCCCGCACACAGCGCCAGTGTCGGCATTGAGGCCCGACGGGATATCCACGGAAAACACCGGCTTTTTCGTCTGGTTGATGCACTGGATCACATCCTTGAAAATGCCCCGGACATCCGAGTTCAGGCCGGTGCCGAAAATGGCATCCACAAACAGGTCATGATGCACCAGCCGGGTTTTTTCCTTTTCCAGTGCAGAAGCATCCGTTATTTTCACCACAGCACAGTCCGGATAATGGGGGAGCAGTTTCTCCACCAGATCCATATTGGCTCTGGCATCTCCTGCCACCCGGTCCCGGCTGGACAGCAGAAACACCGTCACCGGAATCTGTTTTTCCATGAGATACCGGGCCATGACCCAGCCGTCTCCCCCGTTGTTGCCCCGCCCCGCCACCACTGCCACCCGGGTGTCGGGGCCGGGCCTACATTTTTCCATGAAAAAATCCACCGCACCCCTTGCGGCATTTTCCATGAGCACCAGGCCGGGAATGCCGAATTCTTCGATGGTATACCGGTCCATCTCCTGCATCTGTTTTGCGGTTACTAAAAACATATCTGATCACTCCCCATCGTTTAAAGGGTCTTATCCACAAGTATCTTGAATTCCATGATCTTTCTCCACACGTTATTATTGATTCCCTTCCAGCTCCGGCCCGGCAGTATTGTTACACATCCGGTTACATTCACCGCCGAGCCTGTTGGAATGGTTGGTTACGTTGATTTTTTCTTTCTTTTGTCTCTCACAAGGTATGAGTTACCAGGGCCTCTTTTCAACTCAAACAGATCAATAGCCTTAAAAAGGCTGCTTAAATTTTTGTATCCGTAATTTCTTGTATCAAATGATGTTTTATTGGATATATGTGATCCGACAGGACCGAGCGCCGCCCAGCCGTTTTCTTCTTCGGTTGCTTCTATTGCCTGCCGTAACAGGTTAAGGAGCTTGGTATCAGACTTGATATTTTTGGTTTTTTCAGGAACTGAACCATTCTGTTTGGGTGCTGTATCAAGGTATAAGAACTTAGAACACGCGTTAACAAAGGGCGAAGGGGTTTTACGTTCTCCAAACCCTAAGACCACTTTCCCTTCTGCAAGCGCACGGGTAACCATTGGTGTGAAATCACAGTCTGATGACACAAAGCACATGACATCTATGTTTTTTGTATACATGACGTCCATTGCATCAATGACCAAGGCAATGTCTGAAGCATTTTTGCCTTTGGTCAGATCGTACTGCTGTATCGGCTGTATGGCGTATTCATTTAATAAATCTTCCCAGGGTTTAAGTGTAGGGTTTTTCCAATTACCGTAAGCCTTTCTTATCGTGACCACCCCGTATTTTGCCACTTCACTGAGCACTTCTTCAAACTTGCTTGCGGGAGCATTATCTGCATCTATAAATAACGCTATCTTTTGACTGTTTTCATTCATTGATAGTATGCTCCTTTTAACGTGTAATACCAAAAATATGCCCTTTTTATCCTTTTACCCTTGTTCTTGCTTGTTCCCGGTTCATATGAAACGGCCATAGTCCATTTGTACGTCCAGTCTTAATGGATTCAGTTTCATGATTTCAGCTTTGCGTTTTTCGGGATTCAGGGAGCCTCCTCCTGAAAAAGTAAAGTGTTACAATCTATGACTTGAATACTGTAATGAAATTTGGCCAAAGAATCAAAAGTTATATTCAATTTCCCCGTGTCAATAATTCCCGGATATGTACAGAAATTTTGGCAGCTACCGTCTGGTGATCGAAGGCAACATGGGTTCGGCCGCTGTCAGCATCCAGTGGGGGGCGGTGCCTGTTGTTTGAACCATATTTTGCCGCCGGCGGTTACAGGGAGTTGGGCATGCCCTGCGGTGCGAACGGCAAACTGTTTGAGGACATACCTGCCCGCAGTTTTTGACGTTCAGCAGGGC
>JAIVHE010000012.1 GCA_020201255.1 Desulfobacteraceae bacterium | reverse complement strand
GCGTGTATTCTGGTTTCGGGCAAAGGCGGAATGTTCCGTCACCGGGTCGAACTGATCCACATGGTCCAGGTTTTTGCCGATGGTGGTGAAAAATTCATGGATGATGTCAGATAATGTATGGGAATTTTGTACAAAATTTCTGGCAAACAGCCCGTCCTGACCCATAAAGAAAAGCGATTGCACAAATGGTGCATCCGGGTTGTCGATGGCAATGATTTCTTTGGATATGCGCTCATACAGTTTTTGTTCACCATCATCGCCGGCCCCCAGCAGGACAGCCTGCTGTTTCAATTCTTTGACAATTTTGGTGCCCAGTTTTGCAAACACCCGGAACACCTGCTTGTCCTGGATGCTGATTTCGGTGGAATCACCTTCTTCCACCATGGCCAGCAGATTCTTAAAAGCCGGGGATACCGGAGCTTCATTGGCCAGCAGCACCTGGGTGTCCATGACAAAGCCCGATGCCCCTGCCGCCAGCATGCCGGCACCCGTGTACCGGCCCACCCCGCCATGGATGAACACCGGCCGGTCCTGGTTTTTCAGATACCACTGCAGGAGAATAAAAGAAGAATATTTCGATACCTGACCGGCGGCTTCATTTCCTTTGAGGACCAGGGCATGGGGGTCGGCTTTGGCAATCACATCCGTGAGACCGATATCCTTGATTTCCAGCAACAGCTTTGTATCCCCCATACGCATTTTGGGGGGCATGTCACTGGTTTTTGATACCGGCAGCACCAGAAGATCCAGATTGGATATCTGCTCTTTTTCCAAGACCGAAACTGATGTTTTCTTTGGACAAAATCGCTGTTTTCTGTAAAATATCCTGTCTGGTTAAAAATTCGGTGTCAAATACGGGCAGGGCACCGGCTGCATAAATGGCGTTACAATATGGAATGTCAAATACCTTGACCGGAGTATAAATCATCAACGGCAGTCTGGCCTGTAATATTCTTGTTATCATGGTGAATCTCCATTTCGGGATCTTGGTTTTACGAAATTACCGGTAACAGGTGTAAAACTTGTAACAGGTTTAAAAAGTGTATCTCCATAAACCATATCAAATATATCAAGAATCATGCCACAGGACCATTCAATATCAACCAATTGAATTTACGATGTTTTTTATTTTACCCTCCTGACAAACCTTTTTGGAAGGTATATTTTCATTGCATTTTTTGAACAGTGGCTGTACAAAAATGCTCATTAACAGACCATGGAGCTGGTTATGAAAAACGCGGTATTAACCCAACAAGAGCGCCATTTTTTTAAAACCGTTCACAACGCGGCATTTGCCAATCCCTTCAGCGATTTACGGGAGCGCCTGGACCAGAAAATAGCCGGACTGTTTCCCTCGGCCGCCCGCAGGGAAAGCAAGGATATGTGTGTTTTGGAAGTAGACCGGCAGCTGCGCAAACTGACACGGCAGAACAGAGAAAACATCCACCAGTACACCGGAGAAGACCGGGAAATATTGCGGGTAGTATATCTGTTTGATATTTTTCATAAATTCAGGGACCGGTTCGATCAGTTGATTCAGGACCAGATAGTAGCCCAAGAGGTTTCCGTGCCGGTCCCTTTTGTGGAAGATGCCCGGCAGATGGCACTGGAAAAGGGATTTTCCCCTGAAACCTTTTTTCATTATTTTGCCCTGTCTTTCCAATTGCGCCGGGCGTTTTACTTTATTTCCAAAACCCTGGTGGGCAGCAGCCTTTGCATGAAAACATTCAAAAAACACCTCTGGTACAATGTGTTCACCTATAATATTGAACTGTATGACCAGCACCTGTGGAACAAAATGGAGGATTTTTCCACCCTGCTCCTGGGAGAGACCGGCACGGGCAAAGGAACTGCCGCCAAAGCCATCGGCATGAGCGGGTTTATTCCCTTTGATGAGAAACGCGGCTGTTTTGTTGAAAGCTTCACCCGGACATTTTCTTCCCTGAACCTGTCCCAGTATCCGGAAACCCTTCTGGAATCTGAACTGTTCGGCCACACCAAAGGGGCGTTCACCGGGGCTGTGGAAGATTACCAGGGGGTGCTTGACCGGTGCAGTTCCCATGGGGCAATTCTGCTGGATGAAATCGGGGAGATCCCCGACCATATCCAGGTCAAACTGCTGCGGGTGCTGCAGGAAAGAACCTTTACCCCGGTGGGGGCCCATGGCACATCCCGTTTCAACGGCCGGGTCATTGCCGCCACCAACCGGCCCCGCAAGGATATCATGGGCGGAAAAATCTTCAGAGAAGATTTTTACTACCGGCTGTGCTCGGACATCATTGATGTGCCGCCCCTGCGCACCCGGATCCAGCAGGACCCTTCCGAATTGGACAGTCTGCTCGATTTCACCATTCACCGCATGACCGGCCTCAGTTCCCAAAAAATTATTGCCAAAGTCAAAAGAATTATTGACCGCCGCCTGGGAAACCATTATAGCTGGCCGGGAAATGTCAGGGAACTGGAACAATGCGTCAGAAGCGTTCTGCTCAGGCGGGACTATCTGGGCAAGCAGGAACAAAGCGATCCGTCTCTGTCACATTTTCTGTGCCAGGGCATACAATCACAGGATTTGTCGGTCGCCGACCTGTTGTCCGGATACTGCACCCTTTTGTACAACAGCCTCGGCACCTATGAAAAAGTGGCCCAAAAAACCGGCCTGGACAGACGTACGGTGAAAAAACATATCATGAACCGCCAAAACACCTAAGGAGGCCCATGCTCTCTTTTCTGCCCCCTCCCCTCAAAGGGGTATTGTCCTTTATGATGTACCTCATCAACACCATTGTTCTCACGGTGCCGCTGATTGTGTTGTCCCTGTTCAAGTTTATCCTTCCCTTTCAGCCGGTGGTGGTGGTCCTGAACAGAATGCTTGTGGCCATTGCCGGCCTGTGGATTCACATCAACTCTTTGACCACGGATCTGTTCTGCCGCATTGACTGGGATATCCGGGGGCTTGCGCAGCTCAACCCCAATGAATGGTACCTGGTTTTATCCAACCACCAGTCCTGGGTGGATATCCTGGTGCTCCAGAAAACATTGAACAAAAAGATTCCCATGCTCAAGTTTTTTTTAAAAAAAGAACTGATCTGGGTGCCGTTTTTGGGACTTGCCTGGTGGGCCTTGGATTTTCCTTTTATGAAACGGTATTCCAAAAATCTTCTGGCCAAATATCCCCACCTCAAGGGAAAAGACCTGACGAGTACAAAAAAAGCTTGTCAAAAATTTAAATATATTCCGGTTTCCATCATGAATTTTGTGGAAGGCACCAGATACACCCCCCGAAAAGCAAAAAATTCCGCCTTTTCCCATCTGCTGACCCCCAAAGCCGGCGGCATTGCCTTTGTGTTGGGCTCCATGGGCGAATATCTGAACAAGATCATTGATGTCACCATCGTGTATCCCGGCCGGGTACCCTCCTTCTGGTCGTTTATTTCCGGCAGGACCCATAAAATCATCGTGGATTTCCATGTATTGGATGTGGGAGAGCAGTTAAAAGGAGATTATTTCAATGATCCGGATTTCAGAGACAGGTTCTGCCAGTGGCTCAACCAGTTGTGGCAGGAAAAAGATCAGAAAATTGAACGGCTGCTGTCCTGACCGGTATTGGTTCTAAAGATTTGTCACCTGCAGTTCATAAATTTGATGGGATTCATCACTGCCCGCCTTGAGAACTTCCATGATCTTTACACGGCGGACCAGGTCTTTGATCACCATATCGCTTTGCTTACCCTTGATAATGGTGCCGGGATGGATGCTGCCATCCACCCTGACAACAGGATTTCCCGGATTTTCCATGGACCACCGGGTCAGGTTCTTTTTTTCTTCCAGCACATATAGCAGATGATCATCAAATTTTTTGCATTGCTTTTCAATGCCGTCAATGGATGATTCTATGGCTTCTGACTTTTCAAAACTCTGATCAAGCTGTTTTTCCGCATTTTTTGCAGTGGTCTCAAGCTCTTCAATCTGCTGCCGTCGTTCCGCAATGGCATCTGCAGGTTCCGGCCCGGATTGCAGATCTTTTATTTCCTTGTTGAGTCTGTCCACATCCAGCTGGGACCTGTCCTGAATATGGGCCAGCTTTGTGATTAGCTTTTGAAGTTCCAGATTCTGTTCCTTTAACCGGTTCTTTTTTTCTTCTCTGGCCGCAATTTTCTCTTTCAACGCCGTGATTCTTTCCTGGATATTTTTTATTTCCTTTTCATAAAATGCATCCTGCCCCACTTGTACCACACAGGCTGCAGCGGTCTGGGTTCCTATATCCCGGGCTGTCATTCCCATTTTGGCGCTTATGTGAGAGGAGATGAGTCTACCGCTCTCAATGATGCACGAACCGGAACATTCAATGGCACCATCCACGATCTCTTTGGCGACATGGACATTGCCCATGCAGATGATCTCGGATTTATGAATGAATTTGGCAGTAACATTCCCCCTGGCATAGATTGTGGCTTCATTGATACCGCCTGTGACGGTTACATTGCCGTCTGCCGTTACAATACCGCCATCCAGTTCTTCACAGGTAATGTCATATCCCTTAACCCGGAACCCGGATTTGATACACCCGTTCACTTTGACATTACCGGCATATTCGATATGACCGGTTTCATAGTCCACATCCCCTTCTGTTGTGTATTCCTCGTGGACATAAATTATTCCGGACAAAGAAAATTTGGGAAATCCGGTAACATCGGAAAGAACTTTCAACCCGTCTTCAGACAATTTGGCGCCATTGCCTAAGCGCAAAGGAATATCATTACCGGGCACCGCCTCAATATTTTCGCCAAAAATATTATGCCCCGGCCTGGATTCCACCATGGGTATTTTTTCCACAAGGACGGTTTCAGCCTGGACATGGGGAACACCGCCCCGCTGCTTGAAATCGATATTACCATCCGCATCCAGCCCGCCGGCACCAAGGTAGTCGGTATTAAAGAAAAAGGAAACTCTTGCATCTTTTCCCTGGATGGGACGAATGCCTTTGGCAACCCGGAAAGCCTTGGTTTTAAATCCGCTGGACTGGATAAATCCGTTCATCATTTCATCAGACACAATACCGGAGACGATCCCTTTTTCAGCAAGGACATCCCTTATATCGGCAACCGTCACATCAGGATTGAAATCCTGGGTTTTTGTCAAAAAAGCACCCATATAATCACCTGCCAGCTGCAGACGGATACCATAGTCCAAAACTTCCGGATCCATCATGGCCGGCGGACTGTGCTTTTTGGTGACCGGTTCATCCTGGTCCTGGCCGGACAGGGTGTGATCTGTTGCGGTTTTGGTGGAAGCGCTGGTGTCTGCATCCGATGCAGCCGGCTTTTGCGGCTGTTGTCTGCGGCGTTTCTGGATTTTCAGAATATAGTCCCGCTGACCTTCGGTCATCATGCAGGATTCCACCAGCATGTCACCTATGAGACGGGGTTTGACACCGCTTTTCATATCTGCCTGCTGCTCTTCCAGGACCAGTTGCAGCATCCCCTGGTGAATCATTTGCTTTTGAACGGCAATGGCACCAAAACGAACTTCTTTTTTCCGTATGTCAAGAGCCCTGGCAGCCAGGGACAGACGTTGAATATTCTGGGCTGACACCAGTTCACTGGAAAGCAGGTATTGTTTCAGACAGTCCGCCACATTTTCGGCTTCTTTGCACTGGATTAGTCCTTTTTCAAGCTCTGCCTGGGTAATCAATTGATTTTTCACAGCCAGCAACCCGATCATGGGAGATACCGGATGAAGATCAGATTCTTTTGTCATGGTTTTTTCCCTTTATGTCAGATCAATGCTGCCAGAATCCCGGTCAAAAGAAAGGTGGATTCAATCAGGAATTCAACCTGCACGCCGGATTTCTGCCGTTTTTCTTCAAAGGAACTCATCAATAAAAGCATGAAAACAGGTATCAACGCAAGCACGAATGCGCTGAAAAATGACAAACCGGCCAGGCAGGCACCGCCGAGCAGGCCGATAATGGACAACAGTATATACCGAATCAGAAAAAAACTTTTTTTCTCCCCCAGGAGGATGGGAAGGGTTTCCCTGCCTGCGATACGGTCTCCCTGTATGGCCAGGATATCAAAAAACGCGGTGCGGGCAAACACCAGACCAGAGGAAAATACAAACGCCACAGCCATCCATGCCAGAGAACTGTTATTGTCAACAGACGGCAGAATACTGGTAACGATCCCCCAGGCCATGGTTATCAGAATGGTTTTGGATCCGGGAATATCCTTAATCCGCCGGATACGTTTTTTACAAAAGCCCGTGGGAATGATCTTCAGGTTATAGGCAAGGCCCAGCAGACTCATCACCAGAAGGATGAAAAATGATATCACCCCGGTTTTAGATGCAAGATACAGCCCTGCCGCGCCTGAAAACAGGGCCAGCCCAGCCATGGATGTGCGGTGTTTTTTATAAAATGCAGCCCTGTCCGGACGGTTGTAGGTATCTGATGTAATGGCAAAGATATTATTAAGTATCTGCATGGATAATACATACAACATGGCAATGGCCGCGTGCACCAGGGTATGGGATAATTTTTGCAGAACGGAACAGGCATAGGTCAGGCTGCCGGCTCCCAATGCCAGCAGAATGTTGGTGTTGAGTAAAAAATCCTGGGTCCTGGCCAGGACGCCTGCAAGGGGGCGCTGATGCTGAAGATGCCGGGCAACCCGTGCACAGGTGTCGGTGATGATCCAGTTGGGGGTGGATGCCCCGGCAGTAATGGCGATGGACCGGGTTTCGGCCAACGCAGTAAAATCAATTTCCGACACATCCTCGATATGGATGGCCCGGGTGTGGGTTTCGGCTGCTACCTGGGCCAGACGTTGTGTATTGCCGCTTTGTCTGCCCCCCACCACAATAACGGCATCATGGGTTTCGGCAAGCTGCCTGACTTCCTGCTGACGTCTTTCCGTGGATCCGCAGATGGTATCAAACAGTTTATAATGGGGCCTGTTTGCAGCACACCATGCCTTTATTTCTTCATAAAAGGCTGTGTTCTGGGTTGTCTGGGCTACCACCACTGCATTTTCAAAAACCGGCAGGGCCTGCAACTGGTCCATGGCAGTCACCGCATGCCCGTTGCCCCTGGCATATCCCAAAAGTCCTGTTACCTCGGGATGGTTTTTATCTCCGATGATTATGGTTGCATATCCGTTTTCAGCATATCGGTTGATAATCACCTGGACCCGTACCACCCGGGGACAGGTGGCATTGATGACGGTAAATCCGGCCTTTTTCAGAGAATCTTCATCTTCGGGCGGCACCCCGTGGGCCCGTATCAGCACAATACCCTCCCCTTTTTCAGGGATGGTGTCCATGCGGAAAATTCTCCGGGTTTCCAGCATTTGCAATACCTGGGGATTGTGAATCAGAGGACCATAGGTGAAGATCGGCACTTCGGAACGGTTGGCGGCATCCAGTACCATATCCACGGCCCGGCGGACCCCCATGCAAAAACCTGCTGTTTTTGCAATGGTGATTCTCATGTACCGGTAATTCTCATGAAAGATTGCTCAACAGATCAACCAGGCGGGAAAATTCAGCTTGGGATGTGAAATTGATTTCAATCCGTCCTTTTTCCCCGTTCTTGCGTATTTTGACCGGGGACTGGATATGATGGGAAATCCGGCTGGAGGTGTTTTCCAGTAACGCCTGCTCATGGGGTGACAATTTTTGGGCCGGCTTTATACCAGCCTGTTTGGACTGGTTCACCAGCTGTTCTGTTTTCCGAACAGACAGACCCCGGCTGATCACCTGATCAAACAACGACAGCTGGTGTTCTTCAGATCCTGCGCCCAAAAGAGCCCGGGCATGGCCCATGGAAATTTCATCAGCCAGCAGGCTTTGCTTGATTTTATCCGGCAATCCCCGCAGCCGGAGCAAATTGGCGATGGTGGACCGTTTTTTACCGATTTTCTGGGCCACTTTTTCCTGGGTGTAGCCGAATTCATCAATAAGCCGAAAATAGGCATCTGCTTCTTCCAGTACATTCAGATTCGCCCGCTGGATATTTTCAATGATGGAGACCTCAAGAACCTGTTCATCGGTCAGATCCTTAACCACCACCGGCACATGGGTCTGGTTGGCTGCCCTGGCCGCCCGCAGGCGTCTCTCGCCGGCAACAAGCTCATAGGCCCCGTCCACATTGCGCACCAGCAAAGGCTGCAGCACTCCCTGCTGGGCGATGGAGTCCCGCAGACGGACCAGTTCTTCTTCTTTGAAAACCGTTCGGGGCTGATACCGGTTGGGTGCGATATTCCCCACCGGGCACATGAAAAAATCAGCTTTGGTTTCCGGAGTATCCATGCCGAAATCCGGAATAAGTGCAGAAATACCCCTGCCAAGACCCGTATGTTTCTTTTTTTTGTTCGTCATCGCTTGAGCAGCTCCCTGGCAAATGCCATATAACTTTTTGATCCCTGTGACTGCTTATCATATAACACAACCGGCAGACCGTAACTGGGGGCTTCCCCCAATTTTACATTCCGCGGTATTTTGGTTTTGAACACCAGGTCCTTGAAGTATTGTCTGGCATCCTCCACCACGTTCTGGGCCAGGTTGGTGCGCCGGTCAAACATGGTCAAAAGGATGCCGTTGATCTTGAGTTTGGAATTGAACGATGACTTGACCCGCTTGATGGTATCCAGCAGCTGCCCCAGCCCTTCCAGTGCAAAAAATTCACTCTGGAGGGGAATCAGCACGGAATGGGATGCCACAAATGCATTGAGTGTCAATAAACTCAATGCCGGAGGGCAATCAATGAAAATAAAGTCAAACTGGTCCACTACCGGTGCCAGAAGCTGTTTCAATCTGGCTTCCCGTCCGGGCGCAGACACCATTTCGATCTCAAATCCGATGAGATCCACGCTGGACGGCACAATGGTCAATTTGGACAGCATGGTGGGAATCATAAGATCTGTGATTTCTGCTTCACTGATGAGCCCGTGGTAGAGGGAGGATTCCAGTGCCGGCTTTTCAATACCCAGGCCGGTGGTGGCATTGGCCTGGGAATCACAATCCACCAGCAATATTTTTTTCCCCAGCATGGCCAGGGCGGCGGACAGATTGACGGCTGTGGTGGTCTTGCCGACACCGCCCTTTTGATTGGCTATGCTGATAATCTGTGTCATAATTCAATTTTCATATCACAGTTACGGAGTTGAGGCAAACAGATAAAATAGGCTTTTGGCTTTTAGCTGTTAGCTGTTAGCTGTTAGCTTTTAGCTGTTAGCTGTTAGCGCGGGAAAAGATGTGTCGGCAGGATGTACAAAAAAAACCGGCAGGAATTTTTACAATCCTGCCGGTGTATGAACCTGGGTTAGACTTGGCTTATTGGAAAACCAATTAGCCAAGTCTGAGCCCACTTTGCTTTTCTCTACATGGCGGATTCCGGGTGAAACACAGCCACTTCCTTGAGGTCATCCCCCAGGTATTCGCGTTCATTGGGACCTAAAATGCCAAGGGACAGGCACAGCAGGGTCCAAAGGTGAACGGTTTCCCATGCATGGTCATTGACATCCGACATGTCATGGACCTGGGCATGGCAGTTGTGGCACGGTGTAATACAATAAGGTGCCTTGGTGGCCAGAATCTGGTTGGCCTTGGTCTGGCCGTACGCCCGGCGCTGCTCCTGAAAACCCGATTGCAGATATCCGCCACCGCCGCCGCAGCAGAAGTTGTTGGACCGGTTGGGGGTCATGTCAATGAAATTTTCTTCGCCCACAACGGCCCGGACCACATACCGCAGATCTTCTGCCACCGGGTCCCCGAAACTTTTTCTTACCAGCTGACAGGGATCCTGGACCGTAAACTTGATCTGGCGTTCCTTGTTCCAGTCGGAAGAGGGTTTGAGTTTACCGTCTTTGATCCACTGGGCATACAATTGGATGATGGATTGAATTTCAAAATTGTAAGGGATGTTGAATTTTTTCAGTCCTGCCAGGACTGCGAAAAGTTCGTGCCCTCACTCGGTGTTGAGCCAGACCTTACAGCCCAGATCCTCCACCGCTTTCACCTTGGTTCTGATAATTTTTTCCCAGCTTTCATCATCTGCGGCAAACATACAATAGTTTTCCGCAGCCCACCCCTTGGTGCCATAGGTCCAGTCCGCGCCGGCCAGATGCATGATTTTCCATAACGGAAAATTCCGGCTGGGCTTCCTGGTATTCTTCCAGCACATCTTCCACAACAAACTGGAAATCTTCTTCATTGGCCCCCATGGCGGAACAGGTATCATGCTTCAATGCCATGTCACAGGAACCGATGATGCCTTTGGGCTTGTCCTCTTTTTTCCAGGTGGATCTGGCATTGAACACCAGCTGGGGAATGTTGATCTGCATGGGGCAGACATACATGCACCTGGTGCACATGGAACACATCCATACCCAGTTGCTGGTTAAAATTTCTTCGTCCATGCCCAGAGCCGCCATACGAAGAAATTTTCTGGGATCCATTCCTTCAAGCCCTGTGGCTGGACAGCCTGATGCACATGCACCGCATGTGAGGCAGGCATTCAGGTTTCCGCCCTCGGGCAGAAGCTTCATTACCTTATCTTTAAAGACGCTTTTTCTGGCGCCCCCGATCTTAATCGCATTATCTGTCATACTCTTCAGTTCCCCCCTGTCTTGTGAATTCATGGTAAAAGCGATTTGTCTTTATGCTATCCCCTGTTTATTAATACCCTCATTTTACAGCACCTTCCCTTTTCTCTTATTCTGGAAACCATGTCAAGAAAAATTGCCGGTCAGCCCTGAATTTTTGCCATACTGGATTGCATTCTATCAGAACACCCGTGGGAGCCCCTGAAGGTATCCTGTGAACGGACCGTCAGAGCCGGAGGGGGCCAGGAACGATATGCCGGTATGGCAAGCCTTCAACCGGTGAGCGGATTGCTGCACATCATTGTTCCCCTGCAAAAAGGCCCACGCAGGATCTCGGGCCGGGCACAGGATACCTTCAGGGGCGGGGCCCAAAATAGAGTGCTGCACAGAACGGTCAAAACCCTGGCATACTTATGGCGACTATCCAGCGTACGCGGTAAAAATTTGACATTTTCAGTCTCTGTGCTAGTATTACACCGATATTTGCAGACAGCTTTGACCGGCAGACATGATCAATGCCATGGCATATGACCCATGTAAACAGTTACCTTGCTGACTGGAAAGCATCTTGCCCGTGCTGGTAAAACAGTATGGAACCGGTTGGCATGGATGCCGCCCCCGGAGGTGCCTTCCTGCCGGCCAGAGATCCTTAGGGGCTCTGACAGGCCGGCAGGAAGGCACCTCCGGGGGCTCACTTTGATGCATTTCCCGGCTGCTGCAAACGGTCACAATATATACGTTATGATATGTAACACCAGGGCCTTATTCCCGAAATTATGCAAAAAGACACACCCCGCAAAAAACCAAAATATGTGCCGCTACAAAAAAAACAGGGGCAACCCCGGTTACACCGGCCGTCACACCTGCACTTTATGCCGGATCTGCCCATCACCGGCAAAAAAGAGGAGATTATCCATGCCATAAAAAACAACCAGGTGGTGATCATTTCCGGAGAAACCGGATCCGGCAAGACCACACAGATTCCCAAATGCTGCCTGGCAGCCGGTTGCGGCATTCAAGGGATGATCGGATGTACCCAGCCCCGGCGCATCGCTGCTGTGAATGTGGCCAAACGTATTGCCTTTGAGCTGGGAGAGCCTTTGGGGCAGTCTGTGGGATACAAGATCCGGTTTGATGACAAAGCCCCTGCCGGTGCCTGCATCAAACTGATGACCGATGGTATTCTGCTGGCGGAAACCCAGCAGGACAGGACTTTAAAGCGGTATGACACCATTATCGTGGATGAGGCCCATGAAAGAAGCCTGAACATTGATTTTACCCTGGGAATACTGCGCCGTCTGGTCCAGAAGCGCAAAAACCTCAAACTGATCATCACCTCAGCC
>JAIVHE010000011.1 GCA_020201255.1 Desulfobacteraceae bacterium | reverse complement strand
AACGGCATCCTCATGCACATAACCAGTCTTCCCGGCAGATACGGTATCGGTGATCTGGGACCGGCTGCCTATGGATTTGCCGATTTTCTGTCTGCAACAGGCCAGCAGATATGGCAGGTGCTGCCCCTGAACCCTGTTGACCCCCAAAGTGGTTCACCCTACAGCTGCCCGTCGGCATTTGCGGGTAACCCATTGCTGATAAGTCCGCATTCTCTTGTCCGTGCCGGCCTGCTGTCTGTGGAAGAAACCCTGCCCCAACAGCCATTTTCCGATAACCGCGTTGATTATCCCGCTGTTGCAGAACATAAGCACACCCTTTTTCAGTTGGCGTTTGAACGCATGGATCAACAAGGTAAAACCCCTGCCGGGTTTGCCCATTTCTGCTCCCGGCAAACAGCCTGGCTGGAAGATTATGCAACATACATGGCCCTCAAAGAACAGTTTCACCAGGCCGGCTGGCTGCAATGGCCACAACCCATACGGGACCGGCATCCGGATGCCCTGGCCGAGATGCAGGACAGGCTGGCCGGACAGATCAGATTTCATAAATTTGTACAGTTTTTGTTTTTCCGTCAATGGCAGGCACTCAAAAAATACTGCAATACCCGCAATATCCGCCTGTACGGAGATCTTCCCATTTATATGCCTTTTGACAGCGCTGATGTCTGGAGCTGTCCTGCGCAATACAAACTGGATGAAAACAAATCACCGACAAAAGTGTCAGGGGTCCCGCCGGATTACTTCAGTGATACCGGTCAGCTCTGGGGCCATCCGGTCTACGACTGGCAATACCTGCAGAAAAACGATTACACCTGGTGGCTCCAGCGGTTTGCTCACAACTTTGAGATGTTTGACGTGGTGCGTATCGATCATTTCAGGGGGCTGGTGGCCCGGATGTCCATGAATGCATGCGCAGATTTCAGTTGCCCGGCATGCGGGTGCTGCAATTCGCCTTTGGCGATGATTTCCCCCACAGCTCCTTTTTGCCCCATCACCATATCCAGGACTGTATCGTTTACACCGGCACCCATGACAACAACACGATCCGCGGCTGGTTTGAACAGGAACTCACCGACCAGGCAAAGACCCGTTTGCAGCACTACCTGGGAAGCCATATCTCCAAAGAAAACATACACTGGCAAATGATGCGCCTGGCCATGATGTCTGTGGCTGACACAGTAATCATCCCGCTCCAGGACATTCTGGGTTTGGGCCCTGATGCCCGCCTGAACAACCCGGGCGGTGCACAGGACAACTGGCAGTGGCGGCTGCCAAAAAACAGTTTGACAAAACAGCATGCCGGGTGGCTGAAAAAAACCACGGCTACCTACGGCCGCTGCAGGGCGTAAACGATCAGAAATCTTTGAGAAACCGCTCTCCGGAAGACTGCCTGGCAGCTGCTGCAAATGTTTCCAGGCTCTGTTCCAGCGCTGTCAGTTCCAGGGTGTCGCCCAGATACAGCTCATCAAAAACAACGGTATGGCTGCAAAACTGCCGTAAATGGCATTATTAGGTGGAGACCCCCACCTGGAATTGCAGATAGGCTATGGTGGTGGTGGTGGTGCCAGCGTTCTGGAAATAGCAGAAAAAAATGGTATTGACGAAGATCATACCAATAGTTATACTTCTGGTATCAATTGGAGGTGCCAAAAATGTCGAATATAAAAACAGCTATATCCATTGAAAAACCCGTTTTTGAACAAATGGATATTCTGGCCAAAACATTGAATGTTTCCAGAAGCCGGCTTTTTACCATGGCTGCCCGTGAATTTATCCAGCGACATAATAATATTGCACTTCTCAAACAGATAAATGATGCATACGAAGCTGCTTCCGATCCAGAACACTTGGTTACAATGATGCATTCCAATCATTATAAGATGGTAAAAGATCAATGGTAATCAACCAGGGGGATATTTTCTGGATAGATTTTAAACCTCCTGACGGATCAGAGCCAGGCTTTCGCCATCCTCATCTGGTCATTCAAAACAACCTGTTCAATCGCAGCCGGATTAACACAGTGGTTGTCTGCACACTCACATCCAACTTGAAAAGAGCCGTTTCTCCCGGCAACCTTGTTCTAAAGAAGGGAGAGGCAAACTTACCCAAAAAAAGCGTCGTAAATATAACACAAATCTTCACCGTCAATAAAAACGATTTGTCCGAAAAAATCGGGACGTTGTCAAAAGAACGCATTTTTCAGGTTCTTCAGGGCATTCGCCTGCTGACTGAGCCCAGAGAAGTGGATTGAGCATATATCTGTACTCTCTAACATCGCGTTTCCTGCAGCAGGAGATTGACTTTATGAAATCTCGGGCCGGGTTTACAGCAACGGGGTCCCATACACCACCACCCTGGTGTTGACGTCATCGATCCGATAGACAACCCGAAACCGTTCCCAAAATATCGACCAGTCATTTATCAGGCGGTTTCAGCTTGATAATATTACAGGCCGAACATCAGCTTGGAAAATGTTGCTGCATTTCAGGCGAACGCCTTAACCTTGATTTCTCCTTGCTTTTGCATGGCCTGCCAAAGGTCATACTGGCTTTGCTGGATCAACCAGCTTTCTGCGCTACCGCCAAAGGCTTTTGATAACCGAATTGCCATTTCGGGGGAAATTCCGAATCGACCATTCAAGAGGGCGGACAGGGTTTTTCTGGAAACCCCAAGTCCCTTGGCTGTTTCAGTCACCGTTAATCCTAACGGTTCGATGCACAGTTCCTTAATCACTTCTCCGGGGTGTGGTGGGTTATGCATAACCATTTTTTCCTCCTTAGTGGTAATCATCGTAATCAACATCAACGGCGTTGCCGTTTTCAAACCGGAACAAAACACGCCAGTTACCCGAGACATCAACTGCCCAAAAACTATGGCGTTCACCTTTCAACGGATGAAGTCGTAATCCCGGCAAATCCATATCTTCAGGGCCTTTACTTGCATCGAGACGGGCCAGAATTATCCGTAAACGCTTTACATGATCAGGATTCATCCCTTTTTGATTCCCAGTGGCATAGAAATTTTTAAGTCCCTTATGCTTGAATTTTTTAATCATGTCCTACATGTAACCCGGTTATGTCCGGGTGTCAATGCTCAATTTCCTTGAATCGAAGGAGCCGCTGGGAAAGAAAATCCACTGGTCGCAGTCTCAATAAGGGGCAAATCATGAAACCGTTTCAATTGCTTCAACAATGCGCCCAAGAGACTTTTGCGGGTTTATCGCTTCCCCTGTTTTTTTTGCAGCCTGCCTGATTCCGGGATCAGACAGGCAGTTTTCCAGGGCAGCTGTAAGCCGGGATTCGGTCAATGCACTTCTGGGAATCGGTTTGGGGCCCAAATGGGACAAAAAAATTCTTCTGCCGTGATAATATTGATCCAGAATATGCGGGACAATGACCTGGGGAACACCTGAAGCGCCTGCTGTGGCTGTGGTTCCGGCACCCCCGTGATGGATGACGGCATCCAGTTTGGGAAACAGCAGCAAATGCGGATAATTGCGGATAAAAAAAACATCATCCCCCAGGGTATATTCTGTTGAGAGTCCATGAAGCCGTGGCAGAATGATGCGCCGGCCGAGATTTCCCGCCGCTTTGATCAGAATGGGGAGGATTCTTTCCTGGTCTTTGGCCGGCATGCTGCCGAATCCGGCATAGACAGGTCTTGTTTTGTTTTCAAGAAATCTGTCCAGTGCCGGCACCTGCTCCGGGGAAAGTGCCAGGTGCGGGTAACCGGTCTGAACCCATGTCTGTTCAACGTCCCCGGGCATTTCGGCAATCTCTTTGTCAGCGGCAACAATGGTATTTTCCCCCAGGATATGGTCCAGGGCATTGGATATGGGATCCAGCCCATGTGTTTTTCTGTATCGGTTGATCAAAAAGGTCATATTGAATTGATCCAGAAGTCCAGCCGCTTTCCATGATATTTTGTTGATGAAACAGGGAAGGGTGTGTGTCTGCAGGGTTAAAAACGGGTGAAACCGGGATGGGAAAAGCTGTGGCGTAAAGGCAATATACCGGTATTTGATGTTCAGGGTCTCTGCAACCGAAGCCAGCCCGAACATCAGAGAAGACCCCAGTACCAGATCCGCCTTACCGATGATGTCCGGCAACCATCTGAACTGGTCATCCAGCTCTTTTCTCACAAATGAAACAAAGGCCAGACCGGCGCGAAGCGTTACCGCATTCTGAAATCCGTCGATAAACGCAGACACATCTCTGCCAAACCCCTGATAAGGGCATCCCAGCTCGGCGGCCCATGATGCTTTTTCCGGCGGCCCCAGCAAAACCGCATCATGGCCTGCCGCAGTCAAGGCCAGGCAGATGGCGATCATGGGCTGGACATCCCCCCTGGACCCGGAGGTTGCAAGGATAATTTTCATTTTCCCCTTCAGTTTCACAGGCTGTAATTCGAAAAAGGATACCTTGCCCATCAATAAAACAGGAAAGAGATTCATGCAACATTTAATATATTTTTCCAGGTTTCAGGTTACAGGGTACACGCGGGCGAACATGTCAGAAGTAGAAGCCACAGGTCACAGAAGATCCGCCGCCCAAAAAATTTGGGGCATTCGGCTGTGTTTTTACCCCCAGTCTGCTGACCATCCTCGGGGTGATCATGTTTCTGCGGTTTTCCACAGTGGTGGGATACGCGGGATTATGGTACACCCTTCTGAGTCAAAGCAGGTGTAATTACGTTTGATATTTTGGAAAAACTGGCTTATAAAAAAACTTTTCACGAGGGCTCTCCTTTATTCTGGTTTTGAGAGGTAATCAAACTTTCCAAAAGAGGTGCCAGTCCCGAAAGACTTAAAGGCGGGATGGCCCGAAAGCGCTCTTTAAATCTGAAACTGGATAGGTGCTTACAAGCCTCAGCGCCATTCACCAAAGCACATTGAACACATGCCCGAGGAGCAGGTACATCATGCCGGTGATGATAAAGACCATCAGGATGTTGAATATAAATCCGGCACGCGCCATCTGCGGTATGCTGATCAGTCCGCTGCCATAGACAATGGCATTCGGCGGCGTGGCGACCGGAAGCATGAATGCACAGCTGGCGCCCACAGTGGCGGGAATTACAAGCAACAAGGGGTCCAGACCCATGGCAACCGCCACTGAGGCGAGAATGGGCAAAAAGGCGGCACCTGTGGCTGTGTTGCTGGTTATTTCCGTCAGAAAAATAACAACCAAAACAGAGGACATGACCAGGGCGATGACCGGCAGCCAGTCAAGCCCGCCAAGTGACGTCCCAATCCATTTTGCCAATCCGGTATGGGTTATTCCAGCGGCCAAACTCAACCCGCCTCCAAACAATATCAGCACTTTCCAGGGCAGTTTTTTGGTATCTTCCCAACTCAGAACAAACTTTCCTTTTTTAAAGTCCACAGGCAGTAAAAACATCAGGACCGCAGCAAAAATTGCGATACCGGTGTCCGAAATATTCGGAATACAGGTTTCAAGCAAAGGCCTGGTCACCCAGAGAATTGCCGTCATTCCAAAAACGATGGCCACCATGACTTCCGCCCTGCTCATGCTGCCGGCTTTTTCTAGTTCCATTCTGATCATATCCGCCCCACCCGGAATTTCTTTTGTCTTCACCGGAAAAACGACCTTGGTCAGGACGAAAAATACAACAGGCAATGATACGGCCACTATTGGAATACCGACCATCATCCACTGGGCAAAACCGATTTCGACATCGTAGTTATCTAACATATACGCTGCCATCAGGGCATTTGGCGGAGTGCCGATGAGCGTTCCGATCCCTCCGATATTACAGGCATACGCCAGGCACAATAATATTGTCAGAGAAAAATTATCCTCAAAATTTCCTGTTTTTACTGCCGTATCGCTTTCAACCAATGATATTATGGATAGCGCTATCGGCAGCATCATCATGGCCGTAGCTGTATTGCTCACCCACATACTCAGAAAGGCTGCCGCAACCATAAAACCAATGATAATCGAAGTCGGATGAACACCCACAAAATTGATCACATTGAGCGCAATGCGCCGGTGCAGGTGTGTCCTTTCCATGGCAAGGGCGATAATAAATCCTCCCATAAAAAGATAAATCAACGGATTGGCAAAGGGACGAGTCGCCTCCGCTACCGATCCAACCTCCAGTATCGGAAACAAAATAATGGGAAGTAATGCGGTCACGGGAATAGGAATTGCCTCCGTCACCCACCAGATAGCCATAAACACCACAACTCCGGCCACTGCCCATGCTTCAGACGCAAGTCCTTCAGGCGCGGGGAGCAGTAAAATTATCAAAAAAACAACCGGCCCCAGAAACAGACCCACGCGTTGCCTTATGCCATATTTTTCACCCGATTGTTCCGACATCAATGTCCTCCCAAAAATCAGTGCCGGGAGACATCGGAAGCCCTCCTGTCTTATCCCAATATCTGAAGAATGACTTCATAAATGTCCTTGCGGTGCCCGATAGCATACACCACCACCCTGGTGTTGACATCATCAATCTGATAGACAACCCGGAACTGTTTCAGCTTCAGGGATCGGAACAGGGCCAGTTCGTTTTGCAGCGGCTTGCCAAGATATGGATTTCCATTAAGCCCTTTGAGTCCGGTTTTGATATTTTTCCGGGTTTCCGGGTGCAGGCGGGCGAACATGTCAGCCGCAGAAACCGTCAATTTGACCTGAAATGTCACTACAGATCTTCCAGATCCATGAGCGGTCTGTCAGCACGGATATCATCCAGGGAACGGCGAATCTGATCCATCATGTCCCGGTCCCCCAGAATGGTCATGGTTTCCTGCATGGCTTCATATTGATCCATGGACATCAGCACCGCCTTGGGAACCCCGTTCCGGGTAATGGCAACGGTGCTGCCCTCGGCATCGAGCATCCGAATCATGTCCAGAAGTTTGGTTTTTGCCTGAGTGACCGGGATATAGGTATCAATCTGCATAGCGGTTCCTTGAAAAATGAGGTAAAATTAATTATGACCATTATAATGACTCTTATGGGTTCAGTCAATGTGTTTTTTACCTGGCTGCCTGAAGAAAAACCCGGGCAAAAGCAGGTCTTTATATGTCCCGGCCCAATACCTGCCGGGCTGCTTCCACCTGGGTTTCCATCTCGTTTGCAATTTCTCCGGTATCAGGGGCACTGATACCCAGCACTACCTGCACACCGGATCAAGCTGGGCCTAAAAAAGGTATATGCATGGTTGTTGGGTAAATCAAGCAGTTTTGGTATATCTTGACGGAATTTCAAAATGAGTTTATATTTTAAAAATACACATGGCAGATTTTTGGGGAGATAGCTATAGAGCAATGAGGTAATCTCATGGATCAGGCAGAATTAATATATGAAGTAAGCAAACTGCTGCCCTTGCCGGCACAGCAGGAATTGCTTGATTTTGCAGAATTTCTGCAGACAAAAAAAGGCAAAGCAGCGACCCGAAGTGGTACGATGGTTATGCCGGGCAGCGCACATCGTCGAACACCACACCCGGATATTGCAGGGAAAACCCGCATAATGGGCGATATCATCAGCTCTTTAGCAGCGTCTGATTGGAACCTGCCCAAGTGATTATTCTGGATACCCACATATGGATCTGGTGGGTCAACGGAGACGACCTGCTAAGCACTGGCCGTAAAGAGCTGATTGAGTCTGCCGAAACCGTTGTGGTTTCCGCTATAAGTTGCTTTGAGGTCTCTTGGCTGGAGCGCCATAATCGTATTGAACTGCCTTGTGTTCGGTCTGTCTGGTTCGAAAAAGCGTTACAAGGTTCTAACATTCTACTCATGCCCATTACACCGGAGATTGCAAGTATGGCGGTAGATCTTCCCGAGCACCACAGTGATCCTCAAGACAGAATTATTATTGCGACAGCCTTGGCTCATGATGGGCGATTGATGTCGTTGGATAGCAAGTTCCCTCACTATGCTGAACTCTTTGGCCGCCTGGTGTGATCAAAACATATCCAAATTGATTTTTATAAAGTGAGCAAAAAATCCTCAAGATGGATATGCTCAATACCCTTATAGGACCCACCGGTAACGGCATCCATTGATACCACCTTTTTAGGGTAGTTGTCCGGAATGGCCAGAAGATTGCCGAATTCCCGTTCACGGACTTTGTCGTCCGGGATCATGTAAGCCGCCTGTATATAGAGGAACTCCCCATTTTTTTCACAAATAAAATCAATTTCACGTTTGCCGATCTGTCCAATCGTGACGTCGTATCCAGCAGTTTTCAGGTGGGTGAAAATAATATTTTCCAGAATCTTATTGATATCGGTTGTCCTGAAGCCCACCAGCGCATGGCGAATGCCAAGGTCTTCAAAATAGTATTTCTCACCAATTTCAAAAATCTTTTTCCCGACAATGTCAAACCGCCTTGCCGGCAATACCAGCAAAGCATTGGAAAGATAAGACAGATAGGCGATCACCAGGTTGTTTGAAATTTTGATTTTCTGGGCTTTCAGATATGTACTTATTTTCCGTGCCGTCACCAGGGATCCGACATTGTCTGCCAGGAACCGGGCAAGCCTCTGCAAAAAAGCGACATTCCGGATATCATACCGGGAAACGATATCTTTGAGCAGGATGGCATCTGTGACGTTTCTGAGATAATCAAAGATAACCGTATCTTTCAGGGGCAGGTGTATCAAATAGGGAAGTCCGCCGAATTTCAGATACGTCTGCAAACTCTCAGATCCTTTTTCAAGTCGGTGAAAGGTTAAAAATTCACCATAGGTCAGGCCGTATACTTTTATCTCAATGTAACGGCCGGACAGATAGGTGGCCAGCTCTCCGGAAAGCAGCCTGGCATTGCTGCCGGTTCCATAGATATCCACATCACCCTCGGCCTGGAGGCTGCGCAGGGCAACCTCGAACCGGTCAATGTCCTGCAGTTCATCTATAAAAAGTGACAGACGGCTGTCCGGCCTGCGCCGGGCTGCAATATATGCCAACAGGTCTTCGGCATTACGAATGTTGGCAAACTCGTGGAGCTCTTTATTGATATAAATCTGCTGGACTTCCGGGTCCAGGACTGAAAGTTTGTCCATCAGTTGAAACAGGATATAGCTTTTCCCCACCCGCCGCTGGCCCACTAGAATTTTTATAATATTTTTCCGGGCATACGGCATGACACGATCAAGGTAAAACGGGCGTTCAATATAATCTGGTATTTTCATCGCATCTCCACTTTTGGAGTTTATAATCCATTTTATTCTGAACAATACAAAAAATGTTGGATATAAACAACAAAATATTTGGAGACAGACCCTACTTTTTGCAGCAATTTTTCATCAGGTGCTGATAAAAATCCAGGGTCTGCCGGGCAATACTGGTCCAGGAAAACTGTTGTTCACTTCTTTTGCGGGCTGCCGCACAAATTTGTGCTCTTTTTTCGGCAGACCGCAGCAAGGCGTTGACGGCAGCAGCCAGATCCACGGCATAGGTTTCCGGGTTTACAGGTTCCGCAAGCTTTTTATTGCCGGGTCTTCATGTAAATTTTCGTTTATTCGTGTAACAACCACCTGATCATCCTTGAGATGGAACTTGATCTTATCTCCAGAATCCACGCCCATTGCCTGGCGTATGGATTTGGGCAGGGTAATTTGTCCTTTTCCCAGTCTGCCGTAGCAGCAGCCGTTCACCGCTGTTTTTTCTGTTGTGCTGCCTCCGGGTTTGCCATATAATTCCTTCGGACGTACTTGAAATCATAGAAAAGTGCAAATGAACAATTGGAGAAGAGCGCATGGAAACATGTCAGCCAAAAACAGGTATCAGGATGATCGCCGGCCATGACTGAACCCCCTGCTACAGAAGTTTCAGAAGATCCGCCGCCCAAAAAATTCGGGGCATTCGGCGGTGTTTTCACCCCCAGCCTGCTGACCATCCTCGGGGTGATCATGTTTCTGCGGTTTTCCACGGTGGTGGGATACGCGGGATTATGGTACACCCTTTTGATCCTGGCGGCAGCCAAGGCCATTTCCGTGATCACCGGTCTGTCCATGGCATCCATTGCCACCAATATGCGGGTCAAGGGCGGGGGGGCCTATTATCTGATCAGCCGCAGCTTAGGCGTGGAGTTCGGCGGGGTGATCGCTGTGTTTTTCTACATTGCCCAGGCCGTGGCCGTCACTTTGTATGTGGTGGGATTCACTGAAGCGGTTTTTTCCGCTTTCCCTGATATTGATCTGTCTTTTAGGACCGTTGCCACCCTGGTTCATATCATGGTGTTTGTGTGTGTCTATATCGGTGCCGGATGGACCATCCGGCTTCAATACGGCATTCTGGCCATTCTACTGCTCTCTATTGTGTCTTTTTTCATCGGCGCGGCCATGGGATTTTCTCCCCAGATCCTGGCAACCAATCTGTCGGCACAATGGTCTCCTTCCTATTCTTTTTTTGCGGTGTTCGCCCTGTTCTTTCCGGCTGTCACCGGTATCATGGCAGGGGTCAACATGTCCGGAGATCTGGAGGATCCGAGTAAGGCCATCCCCA
>JAIVHE010000495.1 GCA_020201255.1 Desulfobacteraceae bacterium | reverse complement strand
ATACATGAAAATGGAAGACGGGCTTACCGCACTTCTGGACGACCTGGCATCCCACGGGTTTATCCGGGCTGTCGCCACCAACCGCACCGACACCATGGAAAAAGTCCTGGCGGATTACGGCCTTACGGACAAGTTTGACATGGTGGTCACAGCCGCGGATGTCAAAAAAGCAAAACCTGATCCGGAACAGCTTGAAAAAATCATGACCCGGTTCTCTTTAGATCCTGACCAGGTGTTGTTTATCGGTGATTCCATATATGACCAGCAGGCTGCAAGGGCAGCCGGAACCGTGTTTGCCGCCTTTAAGCAGCCTGGTCTTGAAGCAGATATCCATGCTAGAGCCATGCAGGATATTTCCCGGGTTTTACAGATAAATGAATAAAATTCTTGACAAATTTGCCAATCATCATTAAATCTTACAAGATTTTTAATAAAAATTTTATATAAATGTTGAGGCAACATTTATGAGGTTTGGGTTAATACATAAACTGTAAGGAGAATGCGTTATATGTCTAAATTAGTAGCCCCCCACGGTGGAAAAGGTCTGGTATGCTGCAAGCTTGAAGGTGCTGAACTGGAAGCGGAACGTAAAAAAGCCCAGAGTCTGAAAAAGATCGAGATTTCTTCCCAGGTAAAAGGGGATTTGATTATGCTGGGAATCGGCGGGTTCAGCCCGTTGAACGGTTTCATGACCAAAGCGGACTGGAAAGGTGTGTGTGAAGATTACCTGCTGGCAGACGGTACATTCTGGCCGGTACCGGTGATGCTCGATGCTTCCAAGGAAGATGCCGCAGAGATCAATGAAGGGGATGAAATCACCCTGGAAAGAAACGGTGAGATCTTTGCCACCATGAAGGTGGAAGAAAAATTTGAAATGGGCGAAGACGAGAAAAAATGGGAATGTGAAAAGGTCTACAAGGGCCACGGAGAAGAGTCTGCAGATGATGTCTTCTGGAAAGTTGCCATGGAAGATCACCCGGGAGTTCAGATGGTTATGGCCAGAAAAGAGTTCTGCCTTGCCGGTCCGGTCAAAGTGCTGTCTGAAGGGGAATTTCCTGAAAAATTCAAAGGAGTTTACCTGACTCCTGCTGAAACACGGGCCATTTTTGATGAAAGAGGCTGGGCCAACGTGGCTGCCATGCAGCTGAGAAACCCCATGCACAGATCCCACGAGCATCTTTGTAAAATCGCCCTGGATGTGTGTGACGGTGTGTTGATTCATTCTCTCATCGGAAACCTCAAACCCGGTGACATCCCGGCAGACGTCCGGATTAAATGCATTGACACCCTGATCAACGACTATTTTGTGCGCGAGCATGTGGTCAATGCCGGTTATCCCCTTGACATGAGATACGCCGGTCCCAGAGAGGGCCTTCTCCATGCCACCTTCCGCCAGAACTATGGTGTCAACAGAATGATCATCGGCCGCGACCATGCCGGTGTGGGTGACTTTTACACCCTGTTTGAGGCCCAGGAGATCTTTGACCAAATTCCCCAGCCCGAGGAAGATGGCAAAAGACTGCTGTGCGAACCCCTGAAAATTGACTGGACATTCTACTGCCACAAGTGTGACGGCATGGCTTCCATGAAAACCTGCCCCCACACCAAAGAAGACCGGGTGATTCTGTCCGGCACCAAGCTGCGGCATGCCTTGTCCAATAACGAAGAAGTGGTCGACCATTTCGGCCGTGAAGAAGTGCTGGTTATTTTGAGAGAATACTATGCCGGCCTGACCGACAAAGTTGAGGTGAAACTGCAGAGCCACGCAGAAGGCAGCAAAATGTAATCTGATTCAGATTATGTCGTAATAAAAGTGGCCCTGTTCCAAAAATACTGGAACAGGGCCACTTTGTTTTTTTGCGTCTGGCATGGCGCCATTCGGGACATAGATCAGATCTTCTAGCAAATACCACCGTTGATGCCGAGTACCTGTCCGGTAATGTAACCGGCTTCAGGCGAGCAAAGAAATGTAACGGCAGCTGCTACCTCTTCCGGCTTTCCCAGTCGTCCCGCCGGCACAGTTCGGGCTATCTGGTCTTTTGGCAGACTTTTGGTCATATCAGTTTCAATAAACCCCGGGGCCACAGCATTGACTGTGATGTTCCGTTTGGCAATTTCCCTGGACAGGGCCATGGTCGCACCTATCAGGCCGGCTTTGGATGCTGAGTAGTTGACCTGTCCAGCCTGTCCCATCTGGCCCGAGGCGGAGGTTATGTTAATTATTCTGCCGTGGCGCTTTGAGAGCATTATCTTGACCACTGGTTTTGTCACATTGTAAAAACCGGTCAGATTGGTATCGATGACCCGGTGCCAGTTTTCCGATTTCATCCATACCATAAGCATGTCATCGCTTATCCCGGCATTGTTGACAAGAATATCAATCCTGCCTTTGTCTTTCATCACGCCTGCGATGGCAGATTCAGCTGCTTGCTGGTCTGTGACGTCAAATCCAAGCAGGGCACCGTCCGATCCGACCTTTTTAACCGCCTCCAATGTGGTCATGGCAGCCTTTTCAGAGGATTGGTAATTAATATAGATAAACCGGCCCGAATTTGCCAGGCTTGTTGCAATGGCGCGGCCGATTCCACGGCTGGCACCGGTGATAAGGGCGACTTCCTGTGAGAGGCTCGGACGAGATGTCATTGAAGCTCCTTGTTGATCTATTAATCC
>JAIVHE010000187.1 GCA_020201255.1 Desulfobacteraceae bacterium | reverse complement strand
CCTGCATCCGTCCTGCACCTGCAAAATGGGTATAGATGATATGGCCGTGGTCGACCCCTCATCCATGAAGGTCCATGGCGTTGAAAACCTGCGGGTGGTGGATGCCTCGGTCATGCCCTGTGTTACCAACGGCAACATCTACGCCCCCACCATGATGGTGGCGGAAAAAGCCTGCGACCTGATTTTGGGCAACACCATGGAGCCGCCGTCAACCGCACCCTTTTTTCGGCATGAAAGAAACCACTGAAAAGTGGCCGGATCATTATTTTGACCTTGTGGGATCATGGGAGGGAGAGCCTGTCCAACGGCCGAAATCATTGAATTTTGAACAAAGAAACCGTCTGGAATAAAATGTATTTACTGGACACCAATGTATGCATCCATTTTCTGAACGGCTCTTCGCCATCGGTATCACCCCTGCTTGCCGGTCATCTCATGGATGGTGACCTGGATCACGGTGGTTTTTGCCAGCTTCTCGTCCGGATAGTAGAATGACCGGTCTGAATAATGGGCCATGATAATATCCAGGCCGGCTTTCTTTTCTGCCGGAGTTTCCAGGATCCTTGCTGTGCCCGTGCCGATGACGCTTTTGAACGACACCCCCCAGTCGCAAGCCCTGGCAGCTTTATTGATTTTCACCTGTTCATCCACCTCAAAACACATTAGGGGGTTGGCCCGGATGAGATCAATTTTCCGGCCTTCAGGGGCACTGTGAAAGTACAGAGCACTGTCCTGATACCCATAGTTCATGGGAACGATATAGGGCACATTCCTGTATGCAAAACCCAGGCGGCACACCTGTCCCTGTTTGAGTATTTCTTCAATATCTTCTGTCCTGGTAATCTGTTTTTCCTTGCGCCGCATGGGCAATGCTCCTTTTCACTTCACTTGTTCTGTTTAAGACAGTACCACACCTTACCATATAATTAATATTTTGCGGCACTCTGGGAAAAATCCGGTCGGATCTGGTCGGGGTCACGGAGATGCATACAGGGCCGCAGCCCTGCCCGGATGCTGCCCGATTCCCGGCCGGAAAGAATGCCGGCAAAAAACACTTGCATTCCCGTCCCGGCGTTCATTCTTTTTATGGGTGCCCAGAAGCGACACATCGACCCGGCGCACCTCGGTTTCGGCCAGTCTCCCGCCCTTGGCCTCGGTGACCGTGACCACGGGCACGGCAATTTCCTGGGGCATTGTACCGTCGTGGAAAAAACGCGCACCGTCTGTAATTGAGGCGACGTGGAGGGTTTCTTTTATCTGTTAGGTATCCATGGTATCGGTTATACGTCCTTTTGCTGCAAAGCTTTTACCAGGCGGTATTTCTGCGCCCGGCTCCGGGGTTTTTCCGGTATGGTATAGGCAACCACACCTTGTTCCAAAAGGCTTTTCAGCACTTTATTCAGATGCCCGGAAATCGCTTTCTGTCCCAATTTCCTGGAAATTTCAGACTTTGAAAGAGGTTCATCGGCCAGGAGCCGGATAACTTTCCCCTGCAATGATTCTGGCTGCAACTCTGGCTGCAACTCTGGCTGCAACTCTGGCTGCAACTCTGGCTGCAACTCTGGCTGCAACTCTGGCTGTGACTCTGGCTGTGACTCTGGCTGCGGCTCTATCTGTGATTCTGGCCGGGCCGAAACCGGATAGAATACGAGCGCCACAGAGTTTACGTCTACACGCCATTCGGGCTCCGGGTTTCCGTTGTCCCTGCACCAGTCTATGATGTTCAAAGTACCTGTTCCCCATCTTTCAATAATCCCTGCCCGGTAAAACACATTGGCGATCAGGGGGTTGCATGGCCTTGACTCATGGGGCCGGCATAGGGCCTCCGGGGTAAAGCCAAACCGCAGGGCCCCGGGATTAATAATTTCAAGACGGTTGTCGTACATGGCAACTGACACCGAGGCGCCGGGAACGGTGTAATCCCGGTGACAGATGGCATTGGCCAGGGCTTCCCTTAAGGCCCTCGGATAATAAAGGGGCTGATCATCCCGCTTGAGCTTTCCGGAGACCTTTCCTGCTATGGGAATATGATCTTTTAAAAACGTTTCTCCCCGTCGGAGCAGATCAAAGGCATGGCCCCAATAGTACCGGTTGTCTAAAAAATCAGCCAGCCGGTCTGTGCCCCTGAACCGGGCTACCTGAACCGAGCACTGTGGATAGATCGATTCCAGTTTTCCGGCTTTGCCGTAGAGCACCACCGCCGCATTGGTCAATTTGCCGTCAACGATGAGGCCAAGGCCGGTGAGTATGGATTTTGTATCCGATCTCCGGGGCTGGTCCATCCGCCCTGTATCAATGGCACTCTGCAGGGTGAACTGGATTTCTTCTTCGTCCAGGTCTTTTATGGATACTCCTTGCGCAACCGGTTCATTTTCCCATCGTCGTGAGGCATGTAGCCGGTCCATGAGCCGTCGGAAAGACGGGGGAGCGGTCCGGCCGTCTGAGGCATCCGCGCGGCTGTCGATGTTAAAAAGGATCACATCGGTGTCCACACCGGCAATGCGCTTGATATCGCCCAGCAGCATGGGGTCTGCTATTTTTTCGGCAAAAAAATCGGTTGCTTTCTTTTCCCGGTCGGTATCCGGTTCATGGGCATTCCGGATGCCCGGACGATTTTTTTTGGGGATCTGTTCGAGCAGAAATCCGATATGATCCCGCATCTCCAGTTCGTATTCCGGTGGATAATCAAAGATATAAAAGCCAATCTCGTTGCCGAGCCCGGTGTTGGATAGGAGTTCGTCTGAAACCAGCCGGGGAAGTGTGTTGTCCAGTCTCTGTCTGAATGTGTGCAGACCCATTATGCGCCCTCTGATTCAAATACGGTTATGCAGTGACCGACATGCAGTTTATGACATAGTCTTCAGCATTGGACTTGAGGTACGTCAACAATTCAGGCTCGATTAAAACCGGCTGCTGCCGATTTGTTTTTTTAACATCTGTATCATTAAAGGCCTTTTGATGGCAACCATAATTTATCAAGTGCCAATATAATCGGTTTTCCTTTTTTCCGGAAGTTCCAGAACATTTTTTCTTCCAGAATCTCCAGAAGATCTTTACATTCCCGGGCCTTGAGGCCACCTCCCGGCCGTTTCCATTCCAAAAGCTCACATATGGTGTGTGCCAGTTCATAGCGGCTGATACCGCCACAGGTGGTTATAATCTCCTGGATCATTGAAAGCTCATCTGCCAAAAAAGTTCGTCCACAAAATTTCTGCGGTTTTATTGCTCTCAGCATACCATACTCTCCTTTTTTTCATCTTCTCATAACAGACAAATGTATGGTTGCTTGTTGGGAAAAAGCCACACCCAAATCAAAATCATCCATCTTACCACGGCAGCAGCATGTGACTTCTTTTTATCCTGGTTGATTATCGAACTACATCGTTCAAATCCATGATAACCGTACCTGGTGATCTTACCGGTTTGTAACGCTTGACCAAAGCGCGCTTTTCATGATGGGCGTTCCCTGAAGAGCCTTCCTGCAGGGCTGTCGGAATCTCCGTAAACCAGACATTCAAAAAGCCTTCTCAGGTGAGTGCACCATCACTTTTTGCTGTTCATTTCATTGATAGTCAGCCGGATGTTTTTCCCAGCAGCATGATGGGCCGGGTCTGCAAAATTTTTCCCGTGGCTGCCAGGGCCGTTGCCATGCAGATCAGGGTGGTCAGCACCAGGATACCCAGCAGATAGACCAGTTCCAGCTGCCAGAGGCTGTCAAAAAAATACCAGGAAATGGCCCGGGAAAACCCGATGCTCAGCAGCATGGCTGTAAAGGCTGCAGCAAATCCCAGGCTGCCGAATTCCACCAGAGAGATCCTGCGGATATCGCCGAACCTCGCTCCCAGCACCTTGAGCAGATTGGTCTGGACCGCCTGGCTTTGGGCCTGGTGCCGGGCAATGGAAAAAATGGACACAAAACCCGCGGCAATGGCCAGCCAGGCCATGAACCTGACAGATATTGACAGCCGGTCCGCAATAAAGGTCAGGGTGGTGATCATCTGGGTGACATCAATGACCGAGATATTGGGAAAGGTATCCACAATGTTGTTTTTCAGTATCCGGCGCTGGTCCGGCGGCACATGGGATACCGCTCCCAGCCAGGTTTTGGGGGCATCATTCAGCACCCCGTTCTGGAACAGCAAAAAGAAATTGGGCTGAAAACTGTTCCACCGGACCTTGCGGATGTTTTTGATCCGGCCTTCCAGGACCATGCCCTGGATATCAAACTGCATCACATCTTCGATGGCCAGATCATGGTCCACGGCAAAGGACCGGGCCACGGAAATTTCAAAGGGCGTATCCGATCCAAAGGACCAGGGGGTCCGGGACAACGGCCGTCCCTGGACAATGGTTTCAGACGGGTCCAGGTCCTTTCGAAAGGAAAAATTATGCTCCATGCGCCGGGGCCGTCCCTGTGCTTCCCGGTTATCTTTCCCGGTATGAAAGGGGGTGTTATTGACAGTAAGAATTCTGCCCCTGATCATGGGGGACAGGTTTTCCAGATCCCCGGGCTGATCCTGCATAAACGTTTCCAGGTCCCGGGTCTGGTCTTCCTGGATATCCACCAGAAAAAACACCGGTATCTTTAGTCCTTCCGGACGCTGGATCTCTGACTGCAAGCCCTTTTGCACCTGGGGGATCAGGCAGATCAGAAACACCCCCATGGCAATGGTGACAAAACAGGCCAGAGACGACCAGATATTGCGGTACAGGTTCAAAAACGCCAGTTTGCGCACCAGATTCCGGGTGCGGGCCAGACGTCTGCACAGCCTGGCTCCCAGCCAGCCGGCACCGGCAAAAACCCCGAATGCCAGGGCGAATCCCGCGGTAAAAACCATTCC
>JAIVHE010000313.1 GCA_020201255.1 Desulfobacteraceae bacterium | reverse complement strand
ATTACCCAGGCGTTTTTCTCGGCAACAAAACGTACATCTATATCTATACCGCATTCACCGATTTCCGGATATATTTCTCTAATTTTATCACATAATTGCTCTTTTTTATACATGGTGTCCTCCTTTAACATTCATCAATATTTTCTCGTTGTTATGTACCCTTTCGGGCCCTGATATGGTTCTTACTTTACCCGGACAAGCTTCTAGTCGTAGCAGTACCCATACATTTTGTGGCTCTAAAGAAACTGCTACTCCTGTATGGCATCATTTAACACTATTCCAGAATAATAATACATGTTGCCGGGTTCATCAATATCTGTACCACTGACCGGGTTGCCATGGTTTTTTATCCCTTCACAAGGAATATAAAATCACTATGGTCGGTCCTCCCCGGCCAATCTGTAGCTGCCCTTTACCCATAAAACAATACTGGACAACACAGTTCTTGCCGTGTATGTTTTTCGGCATGAACCCAATGAGCGAAAACAAAGGGGTTTTGCTGGCCCACTATTTCTTAGCGTGGAAACTGTCAATTCCCTTGGCAAAAATATCTATCCGGCTTTCAATTTGAAGCTATCTCCAGATCTGGAAACACTTCCTTCAGCTAAACGCCTTCGTGAGACTGGTGAAATCTTGCAAGCCCATGGTGATTATGCTCGGGCTTTGGAAAAATATAGACAAAGTGTGTCTCTCAAGCCTGATGCTCAGTTGAGGGACCAGGTAAAAAAACTGAAAAGCTACATGGAGAGCACGCAATTTTGGCAAAATAATGTCGCCCTGCCGGGCAGAGATTAAGACATGGCCTCGATTCTTCCTCTCGATAGGCGTTTGCGAGTTCAATTTTTCAAAGATGACTGAGGATACCCTGCAAGTTCGCCTTGATCTGTATGACGCATCCTATAGTCTTGCTTTCTCACTTTGCCAGGGGGCCTTTGCCCCAGGCTGAAGTCAGTGAGTGTGCTGTATTGCTGGAGATCAACGATCATTTGGTCGAGGGCCGGGACCTGCACGAGGTTGCGGCCATGTTCCACGGGGAACCAGAGAGCCTGTTGCAGCTCAGGCTACGCCCGTTGTCTGCAGACTCGGCCAAAACCGTAGACGTTGTTTGCAGTTCTTTTCGGCCCCTGGACGTGGAACTCATTCAAACCGCACAACAGCCGGTGTTCAGGATACGCGACTTCGAGTTTACACTTTCCGACAGTTCGGTCTTGCGCCAGGAATGCACAGCAGGTGGGCTTGAACCGGATCTGGTCGTTTCCAAAAGCAGGCTCTACGACCTGGAGCATATCGTGGCTCAGGCATAGGACGTTCAATTGAGTGGATTTTGAGTTCCAGTAGGCCTCCCGCTCTCCGAGCGGGAGGCCTACTTTTCCGTGCTTCGTTGTGCCTGGGAGCTTGCCAGGCCTGAAAGTTTGTAAATTGTCACAACGCATTGATTATGTCTTTCAGCCACAAAGGGTTTGAGATGGAATACTTTGAGCGGTTACTGGCAATGTGTAGAAAACAGGCAGCAGTGCTTTTGGTCCTTTTGTCTGTCCTCTTTTTGTTTTCCGGCCCTGAAAAGGTGTTTACTCAAACGGATTCGGCGGAACCCATGTCCGGGGTTGGGACACAAACTCTCTCAGAGACCCGGGATACAGAAGGACAGGTATCGCCCGACTCGGTTCATGGCAGAGCCGCCGTCAATCCGGAGCTTCTTCAACTGCACAGCCAGGGCAAACTGACGGTCAGGGCCCTTGGAGCCTACGGTCAGCTCCCGGACGGATTTATGTCCACGGCCAGGGAGCTTCGAAGCCAAGACCTTGATCTGCTGGCAGCGGACAGACCAACCATTTCGCAGTGGCTGGAGCAGGCGGAACGAAAAGTGCTTCGTCTCACCACGGAACAGCGACAGACATTACAAACGCTGTTGGCGACTATGACTCTGAATGGAGCAGAAAGTCCTTATAGACAGAAACCCGGACCGGTGCAAAGCAGTCCGGCACAATGGACAGGCAAGTTTCCCCCGCTCCCTGAACCGGTCCCCTTGCGCCTGAGTTCAGACACTGATCTGCGTTCCCTGGGGGCGGAACGGTACGCTGGGATGGTCAGCCTGGCCAAGGAAGCGGTGGCTGAGCTGCTTGGGGTCATGGATGCAGCGCAGCAGCAGGTCTTTGATGAGCTCTGGCAACCCATGTATGCCTTTCCGGCACCGGAATGCATTGCCTATCTGGAAAAGGTCATTCCCCTGGTCGAGCAGGCCCTCAGCCTGCGGTCAGCGGTGATCGAAGGGACCAAGCAGACCAGTGAGCTGTGGCATGCGGCAGCTATTGCCGCTCAATACGATGAACAGGCTGCATCGTCCATCTTTCAGCGTGTTCGTCTGCAGACAGCATCCCTGCAGGGGCATAAAGAAACGCTCAACGCGCTTCTTGATAATCTCCAAGGCCTGGGTCAGCCTCCTGACCCCAATGCTCTGCAAAAAGCCGCCCAGGACCGGCATGAGAGGGCTATGCGGACTCTGGAAAGTCTGGTTCAGGGGAGCGTTGGCCTGGAAGGGTACTATGAAAAATTGTCCGGCCTGGAGTATCGGCAGGGAGTTAAGGATGAGCCCTACTACCAGGCCGAGCATCACACACCACTTATGCAAACCCGGGCGATCAAGCCCCTACAGGGCAGTCGGAGCAGGCTGGTCCTGTTTTCCGAATATTTCTATCAGGAGCGCCGAAAGGACGAGAGTTTATTAAGCGGAATGCTCGATGATCTGGATTTGGGAGGCAACTGGCGGGTCTGGTATGCTGAACCTACAGATGAGGGGTGGGCTCGCTATGAATACGATCCGGAAGAATCGGACCAGTGGATAGATGCCTTTTTCTATACCCCGTCACATGATCGGCTGATTGTGGATCATTATTCCATTTACCAAGGAGAAGTAGAGGCTGAGCGTCAGATCTTTCATCGCGCCCCCCTGGACCCGGCTGTACAGCTTTATGAGCAGGGGGAAACCAAGGAGTCCATTCAAGCCAAACTGCAGGAACACCGCAATGACATCAAGGCCATGGAAGAGGAGTTTCACCAAGCTAAGGCTGCCTTTTTCCGGCAGCTGAAGTCCGGACGAGAGCTGCCTGCCCTGGGAAATCCGGACGAGTTGTACTGGGTGCTCCTTGATGTGTCCACTGAAAGCCTTCCCGAGCCCTCGAACCGCGAAAAGCGGGAGCGAACAGCCATTGACTTCACCTATCAAGATCTGCAATCCTTTGCCGCCGGTCCCAATTCACTGGCCAGCACCTGGACCGACGTGTCTGTAACTTGGCAGGCCGAATCTTCACCCCAGATCCCGGCGTCATCTTCGGAGGGCAATTACATTCCCAATCCGTTTGCTGAAGAAGAAACAGAAATGAGCTGGGAGGCAAAAGAGGAGCGCATTGTCCGTTCAAGTGCCGTGCATTGGGAGCCCCCTCCAGCCCTACTTGCAGACGGCGCTTTCTGGGAAGTGAACCCCACCCTGGAAGGCACAAGGGCCCGATTCTCAGTTCAAGCCATGGTCAGTCGTGTTCAAACCATGTTCAGCGGTGCAGAGGACGACTACCAGCATCTCCATATCTCTCTGGTCCCCAAGGGTTCAATACTCGCCACTCCTTCGGGTATACTGATCCTGGAACATCCCATTTATGCGGATGTCCAGCCTGACCCCAAGGATGAAGAAAAATGGGACAAGAAAGTATTTACCTCCCAGAACGGGACAGAGGGAACGACCTATCCAATGGCCGTGTCCTTACGTTCGCAGCGCATCCAAAGACCTGAATACCAATTTTCGGTGCACGGCACGGCTCCGGTGGGCTATGTGCAAACCACCTACACATATGGACAGCGCCTCATGGATGCCCGGGAAGCCGCGGATCTGTCCAAGGCTCTGGAGGGGAGCATGGTTTCAGCTTCCCTCTCGGATGTAGAAGAAAAGACCCGGGAAGGGTCGGCTCAAGCTGTCCAGCAAGAGGAAGCGCTGGCTGAGATGCAGGAGCTGGATCGCGAACGTAGGGCCTTTCACCAGGCCAATATAGCTTATGCGCAGCGCAATGCGAAACGGCTTGAAGGTGAACTCGACGACTTGGGCAAGCATCTGAAGGCCGACCCTGGGGACGAGGAAGCGATAGAGCGCTATAACCAGCTGCAGTTTCAATTGATCACCGAGCGCAGCAATGTGGTCAGCGAACAGGACCGGATCCAAGAGCTGGAGACAGGTGTTGTAACCCACACCCGGACGCCATTTGATCAGATGGCCCGAACTCAGATGATTCGAAAATGCGAGGAATCGGCCCGTACTCTCAGTGCCGGAATCCGGGCCCGGAATCTAAGCACCTACTTGATGAATAAACTTTCCCCTGAACAGCGCAGCAAAGCCCTGGGAATACTGGACAACATGCAGGCTGAAGGCAAAGGACTCTATGCAGAGGATTTTGCCGATCTCAATCAAGCGATGCAAAATCTGTTTCAGGGCGAGCAGGAGTTTGAACAGGCTAGGATTGCAGAGGATGTAGCCTGGGAAAACGCCTTTGTCCAAGGCGCTGAATACGTGAAGACTGGGGCGGATATCGGCTTGACCGTTACCTCCCTTTTCGGCGGGCCGGCCCTGGTCAATGTGGCCTACCACACGGCAAGCGGTACCATTGAAAAAGACATCTGGGAAGGGGCCAAACGGGGGGTCAAAATCTACTCCGATGCCGCGGATATTCTAATCAGCAGCTACGATGGGTGGCAGTCCGGGGGGGTATGGGGAGCAGTGGAGGAAGCCTCCTGGTCAACCCTGCTTAATCTTGGTCCTCGGGCGGCCATGAATCGGCTGCAGTTTTCCCGCGGATTCGACGGAGGTTACCGCCCAGTGGGGCCGGACGGTAGCCGGATCTCTGCCCAACAGCGATCAGAACAGGTTCGGGACATGATCCGGGGCGATCAGTTCAAGCAAGAGATGGAGTGGGGCGAAACCCTGGCCCGGGACTACTTCCATGACTATTCACAGCTGCGAACTGCCCAAATCCAGGGGGACATGCCTGCGGATCAGTTTCGCCAACTGGAGATGCAGGTTAGGCAGAAAGCGTCTGCCGTCTCGCACAGCATGCCGGCTAAGAGCTTTTTGAAATACAAGGCCCCGCCCAGAATGGGAGCCGCCCATGCCGAAATCCATGGGGCGATTATAGATGACGCCATCTCTTCTTTTCAACTGGAGATGCGTCAGCTCGGCTACAGCGAACACAGCCTGCAGCAGCTCCGCAACGCCTCCAGTCTGGATATGGGCATGGATACGGATATCGCCTTGAAAGAGAGCTTGGGCATGCAGATCACCCGCAACGGGCAGCCGGTGTCCATTGAAGAGTATCAACGGGCGGCCAGCCGGGTCATGGCCGATAACTACAAGCACGTTTCCGGCTATGATGCCCGTTCCTCCTTTGTGGAGCTGACAACCTCTGTCCATCTGGAGTCCTACCAGAACCTGGAGTTCCTCAAGCTGCCTAAGGCCGGTCCCCATGCAGATCTCAGAAAGGTGCACCGCATTCAGGACCGCATATTCGGAGGACTCGATCCCAAGGATATCACCCAGGACCTGAACATTTCCCCGACCAAGGCTGAGATCATGTTCCGCGAGCACCGTGAGCTGCGGCCCCTGGGCAGCCTGATGGAAACGTCGCGGGGCACGGCCAAGGATCTGGAGACCAAGTTTATTCCCCTGGTGGAATCCAAGATCCGCCAGATTCAGACTGTTCCGGCAGGGCAGCGAACGCCGGATATGGAGCTCAATCTGCGCGAGCTGGAGAACACAAGCCGGCAGCTCAAGGACTGCCACCGGGTGATGCAGGACATCGGACAGGGGCGGACCCATCCCGCCCGCTGGGTGCAGGACTTCCGCCGGGTCACCGGGGGAGAAGATCCCATCGCGGTCTCCCGGCGGATGGCCAAAATGACCCAGATGGCGGCTGATATGTGAACAGAGGTGCAAGGTACTCGGTTAATGTCGTCATGATGATATTTCCTTATTCAGAATCTTTTTCAGATATCTTAAAACGAGGCGATCATGAAAACACTTTTGCTTCAAAGATTGTTACTGGTGTGTTTATCAGTCACCTGCCTGCTGACATGGAGCCCGGTTTGGGCCATGCCAGAAGCAGACAATCCCGACAACAGATCCATCCTCAAGGCCCTGCAACGCGAAGGAAAACTCACGGTTCGTGCCTTACGGGCCTGGGATCAGCTTCCAGAACGCTTCATGCAGCTCACTCTGGATCTTCGCGCGTATGACCTCGACATCCTAAGATTTGACCAGACCATGCTCGAGGAGTTGGCCCTGCAGGCCAGGGAGGATGATCGCCTTTCTGGGTTTGCCCAAGAGTTGAAAGCTTTGACTGACTACATGGCCACTTTAGTGCCGGATGACTCTGACGTCATGGGTGATGCCGAAATGATTGTGGCCAAATCAGCAGAGCCGGCTATTTCACTGCCACCGGACGGCGTGCCCGGCTGGGTCCTGATTAAAGTGGACAAGACATCGGGCCAATCTACAGACACCCGAACCAATACCTACGACTTCACGCTTGATAAGAATGGAGCTGTGGGTCGTTCTTCCATTCGTCAATCCGGCAGCGGATACTCCCGGCAGGTCAAGCTGGCCTTTGATTTTTCCTGGACTCAGCCGCCGGACTTTGCCTTCAAAGAGGATACCTGGCAGGGGCAAGTCAAGGTCTCAGACAAAGGCAACGGTGTCAAATATTTGCAGGGGACTGCCCCGGAAATAGACCCGAATTCAGGAGGTTTTCGGGTCGGCGCAGGATATCGGGCTGGTCAAAGACCCATAATGAAACGTGGTTCAGCGGCCATTGGCGTGTTTTCGCCCGATAATCCGAATGCGGATAAAGCTGAAACCGGAAAAGCTGAAATCAGGTGGCCGGATCGCGGCTGCCCCGGAGATCAGTTTACCGTAGAAATGTCTGTGCAGGGCTGGGCTGGTCGAGGCACAGTCATTTGGACTTACGAATATCACCAGAACATGCTGCGCTCGCCGCTTTTCATTGAGCAGTTCAAGGCCATGCAGGAACTGGAAAAACCACTACCAGCGACAGTCCTGGAGGTGATCCAGGATTGTCCTGAATGCCCGAAGATGGTTATTGTCCCGGTTGGTACGTTCACAATGGGTTCACCTGATTCAGAGCACGGACGTCGGGATAATGAAGGACCGGCACGAACGGTCACAGTAGAAAAGCCCTTTGCCCTGGCCAAGACTCCGGTGACCCAGGGTCAGTGGCTGGCTGTCATGGATTCCAATCCGTCCCATTTTGTTGATTGTGACCTCTGTCCTGTGGAAAATGTTTCTCGTTTGGAGGCCAATACATTTTTGCAGGCTCTGAGTGAAAAGACCGGGCATGAATATCGTCTGCCCAGCGAGGCCGAGTGGGAGTATGCCTGCAGGGCTGGCCAGGATCACCGTTATTGCGGCAGCAACGATATAGACGAAGTATCCTGGTACCGATGCAACAGTGAAAAAAGGACCCATCCGGTCGCCACCAAGGCTCCCAATGCATTTGGTCTGTATGATATGAGCGGAAATGTAGACGAATGGATACGGGATTGTTATAACGACTCATACGATGGAGCACCGGACGATGCATCGCCATGGAGGCAGGGAGATTGCCGGAGTGCAGCAACCCGGGGCGGCAACTGGGAAAGTCCTGAAGACCAGGTTCGTTATGCCTCTCGGATCCGTGGAGGCACCATGCGATTTGGACATGGGGGGCTGCGACCGGTCAGGAGTATTATAATTCAGAAGACAGGGCATGAGCTGCCCGGCAAGGGTCATGAGGATGTACAGACGGCTTCGGAAGAAACTCCTGCTGTCCCCAAAACATCCTCAAAAATTTCCATGGAATCGGATCCAAAGACGCGGGCCACGAAAGAATATACTGTGCTGGGGCTTGGTTTCCAGGCCCCGGAAACTTTAGTGGTCATCAAGGATGAAGAAGACGAGCTGGTGCTGGGCGCTCCTGACTGGGAAAGGATGTTGAGCGATCACAGATTCGATGAGCCCTTGGGGATGATGATAGCAGTCAGGATGGAACAACGCGCCAATCTTGGCTTTCTGGATGCAGGTTCTCCTGTAGAGCGACTTCATGAAAAAATCATGCTCGGAAACAAGACCTTTGCGCAATACACAGTTCAGGAAACAAAGGAATACGAACAGGGTACGGTCCATAGGCTGGGACACATGTTGGTGGCCCGCACCCCGAGCAAAGCCGGGCGTTATCTGGCCTTCATGGTAAATTATGTCGGGGAGTCACGTGACGCAGCCCTGCAGAGTATCGGGGATGTTGTCGAGTCTTTAAAGGCTGTGGCCCCCCAGGACTTTACCGATGAGATTCCGTACACCAAAGGCCTGGATTCCATGCTGCGCATGCGCATACCTCCGGGTATGAACCAAAACTGGGACCGCTCTGATTTTTTCCGGATCCAGACAGATGCTTCGCCCTATACATACTTTGAGGTTAAAACCGGCGAGCGTGCTCAGAAAGATATAGACCGTGTCCTCCGTCTTGATCCGAAAGAACTCGCTGCATCCCGGGGCGAATTTTTTGGACATCCTGTGATTATTGTGCAACAAGAATTTGAAAATGCTTTTTCAACCAGGAAAATATTTGAGAACTGCCTATCCGACAATGATCCGGTCATTTTGACCATGCGTGTGCATCCCCAATGGCTGGAGGAGCATGGAGGCGTAAACGCCATCCTGAACACCCTGGAGTTTGAGTTGCCTGAAAACGCAGGCACTTGTCCGGCAGAGACCCTGAACCCCGTCCTTGAGCACCTCGGACTGAAGTAAGAAGTGGCTACAACGCTACCAAACATGCATTGATGCCAATCACCGCCTTCCATATAAAGGCAATCAACTGGCAGCTCGTACCCATCGCCCGGACATGCCCTACTCCTTCAGGTGCGTAAACGCCACACACGTCTATGCCTACGCCTTCCCCACAGCAATGGCAGGAGCCATACGAAAAGACGTCCCCAGGCGGGAGCCTGGGGACGAAGAAAGAAGGAGGAGATAATTGTGAAAGCACTTTTTGTTCAAAGATTGGTCCTGGTGTGTTTCTCAGTCATCTGTCTGCTGACCTGGAGTCTGGTTTGGGCAGCACCTGGACTAGTGGAATCTGAGACCATTTCAGCCCTCCAGAACCTAAAAAGCGAAGGCAAACTCACGGTCCGGGCATTGCGGGCCTGGAATCAACTCCCTGATCGGTTTATGGCCTTGGCCTTTGAGCTACGTTCTCTGGACATAGATCTGATGAGTGCGGATGTGCAGAAAGTTCGCGAGCTAGCCAGCAAAGCGGACGGAAATGAGCAACTGCGCCCCCTGACAGATGACCTCCAGGCTTTGGCCGAGTACATGGCCGAGTTTGGACCCCAGGAGCCAGATACAGGCAGTACTGGCCAGCAAAGCGCCCGAGTTGAAACCGAATTGGAACAGGAAGCCCTGGCCCAAAAACTTTTTACCCGGATCGGGACGCTCAAGGACTATGACCTGGAAGGCATGGAAGAGATGTATCTCCAGGTCATTGCACAGGCCCCGGAGACCAGGCTGGTCAATGAACTCTCGATATGCGACTGCGAAAAGAACTCGGACGGCCCACCAGAAAACCACAGCGAAGAAAACACGCCCGGGCTTCGCAAGGATTTCGACCGGTTCTATCATGCCTGGGCCTTTCGGGAGATAGCGGTTAGAAACTATGCCGACGCCCTTAAGATTTTCGCGACCCAGAAAACCAGGAAAAAGTTTGCCGTGCTTAACGACGACTTGTGGCCCGCGACCAACCCGGCACTCGGCTGGGCCTTTTTCTTTGACGGCGCTGTATTGTGTCCGGCAGGAGGCAGTGACAAAAACGGTCCGGTGGCTTTTTATCATTGCTTTGCCGACGTGTTCCTCGTACTTACTTTCGGCACCGGCGAAGACGTTCAAACCGTTGTCACCGACGCCCATGTCCTGACCGGGGACTTTGTCCGCAATAAAGGCAAGACGTCCTTCAAAGCGGAAAGACACTGGACCGGCAAAGAGGTCTACGCTCCCTATGCCGTTGGCTTGTCTGCCGCCGAAACCATCAAGGCCTTCGAGGGGCTTTTTCCGGACGGCGAAGACTTCCGCGCCGCCTTTAATAAGCTTGTCTCCGCAAAAGCAAGGGAGGCCAATCAAATCAGCGCCGGCAAGCAGTTCATGGAGACCCTGGCCGACCTGGCCGGACTCCTTTCTCCAGACAAAGCAACTGACACGGGTTCGTCGGCCCGAAAGAAGCTGGTCGAGATAAACGACCGAGTCATGGCCGGACAGAGTCGCCGGTGGTACCAAAGACATAGGTGGCCCTCAAGAAGGGGGCTCATGGGGAGACGCCTATCAGGAACAGGTGCCCGCTCTCACCAATCTGGCCACCAAGGAATTTTTAGACCCCGCCATAAAGGAGATGGCGGACGGTTGTGAAGAAAACGCCCGGACATTGGAGGAGTTGACGACAACAATCAATAAAAAGATCGGCTCGAACGCCGGCAAAAAACTGCCCGCCGGTCTCAAAAAAACCGGGCGCGGCCTGGGGAAAGAGTCGAAAAAGCATTCGAAGAGCTACCGGGCCAAATCGGGGTTTTTAAAGAAAGCCGGCAAGTTTTTGAAGATGGTTGACTTCGTCAGTTCCGGCGCCAAGGTGGCGGGGTATTTGGCGGAGGGAGACATGACCGGCGCAAGCGGCGTATTTGCGAATGAGGCCTCGAAAAAGTTGAGTGCCGCAGGAGGGGCTGCCGCGTTGAGCTGGATACCGGTGGTGGGACAGACCTCAGGCGCTGCGGCCGGAGAGGAGTTCCACAACAACTACGTGCGTCCCGAGATCGAAAAGCGTGAAAATGATTTAAGAGACAGCGAGTATAAAGACAAGTACTTGAATAAGCCCTGGCTGGCGCCGACAACCATTATGGACTCGAAGGGCAACGTGCGCGAACTGCCAAGCGACATGTACTTTGACAGGGACTCGAACCTGGTAAAACGAAGGAGTACCGCCGAACAGAAGGCCTACGAACAAAAAAAGTTTATCGAGTATAAGGACGCCAAGAAGCTCAACCGGCTTATAGACGGGCTGGCCAAGGGAGACATTTCCGAGGAAGAATATGATGAGGCCCTCGATGATTATCGGAACCGGGACAAAAGCAGACCCTGGGAGCCGCCCTCCTGGCTGGAAGAAAGTGAAGCTGCAGAAGAGGAGGAGGAAGCCTCCGAAGCCGGAGACGGCAGTATCTTGAACTACGTAAAGCCAATAAAGCTCACGGCAAAGGGTTCCGACGAGACGGACTTGAGCGCCGGCGAGTTCGAAAACGTGGCCACTACTACCGTCACCATAAGTTTTTGGAACGTGGGCAACATGGCGCCCGGCTACGGCAACGCCTCGGTGAAATTAAGTACCGAGTTCTCCGGACATCCCGCAGTAGAAAAGGACACATGCGGCGGGACCTTCAGCGGCGGACCGAACGGCTCTTTTACAATCGAATGTCATGGCGAAACCCAGAAAATGTCCCTGGTCAACGGCTCTTATGTTGACGCCGGCGATTTCCGGCTTGCAATGTCCAATCCCGGAGCCTTTAAAGACTGGCCCGGCAAATTCTGAGAAATGGAGTCAGGGCTGGATGCGGGTGTTTGCCGGCTCTCAGGTAAAACAAAATGACCGGCTGCTCCTAAAGTGCGCAACGCCTTCAAGCAGCCCCTCAGTTGCTTTTCACCTCGGATGTCATGGAAGTCAAATTGTTTACATACAGCCTCCGCCAGTTGATTCCTATTAACAATTTCGTTGCGCTCAAGCAAGCCGCAAATGTGTTCTATGTTACTGGATTTTGATAGGAACCGTTTTGTTTGGTTTTGTGGGTTCATTCCGAAAAACATACACGGCAGGAACTGTGTTGCCCAGTATTATTTTATGGGTAAAAGGCTGCGCTAGGCCGGGGCCCTTGGCCATTTGTCTCAAACATCGCCTCGGCGGCAAACACGAGCTGGTTGAGGTCTCGAAAAACCGCCTCTGTTACCTCCCTGTCAGGTTGCAGGCCAAGACCTGAACAGGATGTACCGTCAGGGAGAAAAATCTCACCGTTGGTATAGCGCAGGACCGAGCCATCGGAAAGACGAATATCGGTTTGAGAACTGCATTTGCCATAGGTTTGCCGGCCAATGAGCCGGGCCCGTCCGTGCTGCTGCAGGGTCCCGGCAAAGACTTCCGCGGCACTGGCGGTATCGGCCCCGATAAGCAGCACCAGGGGCATAGTGAAGATCTCTCCAGCCGGGGCCTGCATGAGTCGAGGAGTGCCGCCGCGCTGTTGCAGGGAGCCCAGAATCGTTCCGGCGGGCAGAAATAGCCCGGCCACATCAAAGGCTTCATACAGATCGCCGCCGCCGGCATCACGCAAGTCAATGATCAAACCCTCCGTATTCTGGGCAGACGCCCCTCTGTTGCCTGTGAAAGGGATGCTGGCCATCAATGCGGCCCTGGTCAGGCCGGCGATAAATTCGCGGATTCGCAAGACCCTGTATCCGCCTGCCCGCACAAGCTCGACATTCAAGGACGTAAAGGCCCGCCGCTTTATCTGGAAATGGCCCGGGTGCCCATCCGGCTGTGCAACCTCAAGGCTGACGAAGCCGCCTTCTCCACCTTTGAGACGCTCAGCTACCGCGGCCATGGACAGACCGGCAATACTTTCTCCGTCAATTGCCAAAAGGCGGCAACGATCAGGCAGACCGGCTTGGTCCGCCGCACCACCGGCATACACCGCCAGGTAGATCTCTTCAGCTCGCTCTTGCAGGTCGGCACCAATGCCGATCCAGGTATCGGGCCCGCCGGATTCGGGAGAGCTGTATTCATCAGCTGCGTACCAACGTGCGTACGGATCTATTTGCCGAAGAGCTTCGCCCAGATTGTGTTGGCGAAGCCCTTCCAGTGCCGATTCGGCAGGTGGTTTCAGGGCGCTCTGCCGTAGAACTTGGCGTATTTCCGGGAGCGGTGGGGCAGCCTGCCCAACTCTCTGTAATCCGATGAGCAACACCGCGACTGCCAGTAAAAATACACCACTTACAACACAACGTTTCACTGGGAAAGTTCCAGCTGCATTTTCATGAGCAGCTCATATTCACGAGCCAGAGCGTCACGCTGTTTTTCCAGCTGTTTACGGCGCAGATCCACATCGGCATCGCCGAGGCCACTCCCTTCCAGAGCATCCAGGGCAGAAGACTGCCGACCCATCTGGCCCTTCAGAGCTGTAAGTCGCTGCTGCAATTTTGCCAGGCGTTGCTGATCGGTTCCCTGTTGCGTAGCCAGAGCTTTTGTTTTTTTATCAAGAAGCGCGATTTCAGACTGCATGATGCTGGCCCTGGCCCGATCACTTTCCAGCCTGACGTAAGCTGCGCTTTGCTGCTGCTCAAGCTGGTCTTTTTCAATATTCAGTGCTCTCTGGGTTGTCCGCAACTGCTCCAGACTGGCTTCGCGTTCCTTCATTCGCTTCTCATAGCCGCCACTGCCAAGACCGCCTATTCCTCCAAAAAAGCCCCCGGTGCGCGGGTCATGTTCCCCGGCTGCACAACCGCCAAGAACTCCGGCTAGAAATATCAGAGCCACAAGCAGATATCTGTTCATACTGACAACCTCTGATCAATGCTGGCCAGCTGTGTGCTGCTGTCGCGCAGTTTTCCCAGATTTTTCTGCAAGGCATTCACTTCCTTTTCCAGCCTGGCAAGATATTTACCGTCGGTCATATCTGGTGCGCAGAGAGCGTGATTCTTTTTCCAGCGCGGCAATCTCCCGAGAGACCTTCTGGTTGTAGGCTACGGCTGTAACGTTAAATTCCCTGGTGCCGGCAATCTCGGCATCGAGAAATTCTTCGTTACTGGCATAAGCCTGTTTGCGTTTGGCAACCTCATTGCCAACCAGATAACCAACTCCCGCGCCGGCCAGGGCACCAATGGCGGCGCCTTGCTCTTTACCAATCAACATGCCCAGCAGGCCGCCGGCCACAGCACCAACCGCCGTACCTTCTGTCTTGGTGCGATTCTGGTCGGACATTCCTGCGCAACCGGGAATCAGCAGGCAGATGAGTAACACAAAAACAATCGCCTTCATAAATTTCATTCTTTTTTTCTCCTTACTGTTAATGATGTCTGATTATGAATCAGAAAAAACGTCAAAACGATGACGAAAATCTTTAAGCCAGAGCTCAGTATCGGCACGGCGCTCGTCCGCATAGATCTGCACATGCAATCTGGTCAGTTCCATGACCTGCCGTTCACGGTTGGTCATCTCTTTAGAGCCAAGCTGCGTAAAGGCATAATCGATATAGGCCGTCTCGTAGCCGCCCAGATTGCTAATTTTGTCGCCATAGCCCTGGAGCTGCTCAGCCAGGGCAGCATTGAGTTCGCGCATCGTTTTCTCCACGGCCTCGACCTGTTGCTGGTAACGGGTGGACGCTTCAGCCAATTCCTGCGCCGTTTTCAGGGTCGCGGCCAGCCGTTTGAGGCGGGACAGGTAAACCGACAGGTTTACCCCGTTGCGGGTGGCGTCCTGGGCGAGGCTGCGGGCATTTTCTCGTTGGGCAAGTTCCAACCGCTCCTTGGCCTTGTCGAGGGTGGCCTGCACCGCTGTCAGCGGTTCTTGCAGGGCCTGGTTATCCTGAAGCAGACGGGCAACAATAGCATCTGCTGAGCCAAGCTGGACTGAGGCCTGAGCCACGAGGTTGTCGAGGGTTCGGCCCACGGGCATGGTCCGGCGAAATTCAGCCCGATAGGCCTCGTACTCTTTTTCTATCTCAGCCCGCTGGGCGGTACTGACGACGACGTTGGCACCGATGGCCAGGCGCGCCCCGGTATTGAACGAGCGCCGCTCCTCAACTCTTTTCTCATCCGCATTCCAGGCAAAACCATCGAGCTCACCGCGCAAGGCACTGCGCAGATCGTTAGGTGGCGTAGAGACACTGCCGCCACGCACGGCTACACCGCCGGGTTTTCCCTGCCAGATCTCGGGTCGAAAAAGTCCGGAAGTCATTTCCTGGGCGTTGCCGAAAAGATCATGAAAACCGAGCAAATCGGATTTGCGCAATCCCACCGGCCGCAGTTGATGTTTGGCATTGCCCAGATGCCAGGCGTAGTCATTGGCCTCCGCCGCCGGAAACGGCAATCTGTCATTAAAACTGCCGGCGGCAATGGCCGGCAGGCCGCCTCGGGCACAGTACTCCCATTCATCTTCGGCAGGCAGCCGCAAAAAACCCGGGGCCTCGCCCAGGCGCGGCATGGAGCTGAGCCGTTCCGGGTGCTCGGGATCAAACAGCCACTGATTGTAACGGCGAATAAAAACCAGCAGATCCCCGTGACTGACATAGGCGAGCGGCCGCATTAAAGCATCACGCAGAGCTCGGCCCTGCAGCGTTGGTAATTTCTTATCCTCGGGAGCACCGCTGGCGACCAGTAACCCTTCCATGCCCATAACCGCCGCATATTGTCCACGAGTAAGCTCGTATTTTGCCAAAATAAGCTCCCAGGCATCGCTCTCCGCAGTTGGAAAGGAACCGCTGATCTGGGTGCGCTGAAGGCCTTCGAAGATGCCGCCGGCAGCGTCGCCGATTTGGATAATACGCTCCTGATCGCCCCAGAAACCGCGCCCCGGCACCTGCACCCTGCGAAAAACCATTTCCACCTCTCCCGGCATGGGCAGAATCAGGTCACCAGGTGCCGGCCTGGGATTATACATGGTCTGGGACGGTGTTTCAGCAAAGGTATATTTTGGCGAGAAACCCTCTCTACAAAGACAGATAGCTACAAACAGAAAACAAATAAGGCAGGCTGAAAACTGTCGGTTCATAACATCGTTATTGCTCACGAATAACCTCCGCTGGGTCAATGTTGGTCGCCCGCCAGGCTGCGGTCAGAGAAGCTAGAACGGCTAAAATGAGGGTGGAAAAACCAAAAACCGGCAGATACCGCCAGGGCATCGCACAAAAAGCCTCTCCGACGGCAAGCTCCTTGGCAAAGGCCTGATTGATCACTCCGGCCAGGACCGCATAGCCACCTAAACCGGCCAGTAATCCCAGAACCGCAAGCATGAGGCCCTGGGCCATTGGAAAGAAAAACACATGCCGGCGGGCAAATCCCAGCAGTCGCAAGACGCCAAGATCTCGCCGCCGGCGCTCCACCGCCGCATAGAGACTGGCTACCAGCACGGCTGTTCCGCCGAAAAGACCAAGGAGAGCAATAAGCAAGAAAAGACGGGTCAAACCCTGATCAAGAGTGTGGATACGTTCAATTGCCGCCACTTCCGCCAGCACGTCGATGCCCTGGCTTCGCAGCTTGTTATAAAGGACAGGGACATCATCAATGCTTCGGGCGTAAAGACGAAAACCGCGATAACCGCCACGGGCCATAGCAAAGCACTGTCCATCCGGCTCGAAAGTAATGGCTCGCTGCTTGCCGGTGCGCAGCACGCCCAGCAGTTCAACGGGGAGCACTGGTCGCTCGAAAGAAGTGGTGCCGGCCGAGTGAAGAGCAAATGCCACTTCCCCGACACCGGCAGCTTGCACCTCTACCTCTCTATGTTCTGTTTGTTCTGTTAGAGCTCTGCCTTTTGCCGAGGGCCACAGAGCCTGGAGCAGTCGGTCACACTCAGGCAGGTTGCCGTTATATCCACCCCAGGGCGTTTCCGGAATTTTCAGGAGTTGAGCCTGTTCGGCATTGATGGATAAACCGAGAGGCTGCAAGGTGTTGCCTGCGGCCGTAACTTTGAGATCACGGACATAGGGCAGCAGTGCCCGGGTTCGGCCGCGCAGTTTCTGGTCGACGGCCCGTAGACTGGAAATTGTCACAGGGCTGCCGGGAGTGAACAGGTCATAGGCGGCAAAGTCCTGAGGTGGAAGAAAACCAAGCAAGGCCCGGACCTGTATGGCCGAAAGCTCGGCAATGCGGCCAAAACCGGAGTTGATAATAAGACCTGTGCGGGTAATGGCCGGCAAAGGCTCCGGTAGCAGCAACACGGCGCCGTCAAAACTCAGGTACGGCTCCGGGGTTGCCCCCGCCCAGCCACGAGCCGGTGCCGCATACCCTTCCTTGTATGCCTCCACATCGAGGACAAGGGAGAGGGGAGCATAGACGCGCGCCAGTGAGCCGGCACGCTGATCGAGTACCGCCACCACCCGTAGCCTGCTCTCTGCGGCTTCCTTACGGCCATCCTGAGAGCGAGTGACGCGGACAATGAGCTCCTCACCAACACCGATGCCGCTTTCCAAGGCAGCTTCGGTTGTCAGCACCACCTCGCCGTCGACGGGCACGATGCCGTCATTTTCAAGAAGCAGGGGGTCGCCCGGGGCAGTCGGAACCAGATCATAGAGTTTTGTTTTACCTGAATCGTTCTGCACCACGTTTATTACCGAGGATAAAGGCAAAATAGTCGGGGTAATAAAGCCGGTTTCCGGCCAGGAGGATAACTCGGCAAACCACTGGGAGCTGAAGACCTGGGTTTGCGTCGGGCGAATCTCCCGAAAAATCGGATCTTCGACCAACCTCTCGCGCAGGGTCTGGATGGTGCCGTATTTGAGACCAAGGAGGACAAAAAGAGGGGCTATAACCGCCGCCAGAGCAACAACCAGACAGAGGCTCATCACCCACTCATGCAGAAGGTGAGAAGCCGCTAGAGCGGGAATATGGCGAATGGGGCTGGTTCTCTCACTCATCTGTTGTTATCCGCCAAAGGTCGGCACAGCGAGCGACTGAGCTGCTCCGACAGTTGGTCCGTCGTAAAGGTATACACTGTATCAGCCCGATCCATAACCAGATCGACGTCATGACTGACAACCACCACCGCCACCGATTCATCGCGGGCCAGGGCATACATATCATCCATGATGGCCCGGGCTCGACCCTTATCCACGGCGGCGGTCGGTTCATCGGCCAGCACCAGGCGAGGCCGGTGAACCAAAGCGCGGACAATCGCCACTCGCTGTCTCTGGCCAATGGACAGAGACAGCGGCATTCGCTCCAGACAATCGACAACACCAAGGCGCCTGGCCAGCGATTCTACCCGCTCCGCAGCCAGAGCGACCCCTTTGATCCGTGCCGAGAGGCAGATGTTGCGGCGCACATTCAAAAACGGCAGGAGACCTCCCGTTTGCAATACATAGCCCAGCGAGTCACGGCGCAAGGCGGCCAGCAACCCTTCAGCATCAGTAGCCCAGTGGGCCGCGACATCGGCTGGCGGGCCGCCATTTCCGGCTGCCACGAGAAAACGGTCGACCCGGGTTGGCGCCATGACCAGGGCGATAATGTCAAGCAGAGTGCTTTTACCGCAGCCGCTTTCGCCGATGATCGCCACCATCTGGCCGGGTGCCACTGTAAAATGCGGCACATGCAGTTCAAAAACACTCTCGCTTTGACTGCGGGTTTTAACTAGACCCTCCAGATAGACCATGGGGGTAGATTTATCAGCCATGAATAACCCGTTTACGGCAGATAATCCAGATGCAGCGGATAGACCAGATCCTGGTCCTGATCCGCATCGTTAACCCGAAACCAGGCATCGACCTGTTCGTTGATGGTACGATACTGGTCGAGCTTGGCGAGGATGCTCCATTCCAGCTGCGAACGCTGTTCCGCCGTCATACTGGCAAACATCTCCTCAGTCAGCGACAGGATATCGCTTTTATAAGGCAGGCTTTCGATAAATGCCGGCAACAGGCCGGTATCGGCCAGCCGCGCGCCTCCGCCAATATCTTCGGGCCGTTTCATAGTCTGACCGGCAACACCCTGCAGCGCTGCAAAGAATTGCCCTTGCGTCACTTCGGCCCGCATCAAGGCCTGTACCACCTGGTCCAGAGCCTGGGCCAGCGAAGAGAGCTGCTCACGCGTCACGAGAACGCGCACCTCCAGAGCCTTGTCGGCGGGGTTAAGCAAATCCCGATCCAGGGTCCAGGCGACAATGTCTTTCGGGGGCGTGGCCTCTTTACCGACATATTCGATCAGTGCTGCTTCCCAGAGTTTATCAAATTCTGCCAGCGGTGTCGAATCACCGACAGGTTGTTCACCGGTAACCATGCTCAACTGATCGTTGATGCGGCTGGTCAAATGCTCGACCAGCGTGCGATACTGGTCTTCTTCAAAGGCGTTAATTTCCTTTATGGCGGAGCTGGTCTCAGCGCCACGAACCCTGGCGAGATGAGAAAACTGAGCAAGAGCCCTGGGATGGTCTTCGGCGGCTCGGGGGTCTTGGAGATGAATGGCAAAAAGATGAACCTGCGCATCATCATATTCCCGGCGCAGATCGGCCTCATCTTTGCCGGTGGTGTTCTGAGGGTGCCCTTTGGGGTGGGAGCTGGCATCACCTATGAAAATGACAAATCGCAGCGCGCCGTCACGCCATTTGGAGTGGAGAGCCGCATCGACCCCGGCAAAAGCTTCCTCGGCATAATCGACGCTGCCGACGGAAGTAGCGCGTCCCTTTTCGGCGAGAATTTCCACCAGCTGTTCGCCCTCGACCAGCTCCGGAGTGAAATTGCGGGTCACATATTCCAGCTGAGGTGCTACATCGAGAGAGTCACGAAACGCCACCAGCCCAAAGCGGAACCGATCAGCGGTTTCGGCGCTGAAGGATTTAGTCATACGGGCCACCGCTTCACGAGTCATATCGATAAAAGGCTGCATACTCCGGCTGGTATCGATAACAAAGACGATATCCGTCTTGGCTTCTTGCAGCTTGCCTTTGTTGACGGTGCGTCCCACCTGGGCCTGGTCAAGATATTGCGAATTTTCCAGGGTGTCGGCTCCCCGGCTGCGCGGTACCGCGGCCGCCAGTTGAAGAAGCCGAACATCATCCCCCTCGATCTGGGTCTGAGACCATTGCAGAATCGGCAGCAGATAGAATTGCCGAGTGATATCGACAAAGCGTTTCGGTTCCATGCTGATAATATTTTCAGGCACATTACCGCTGTCAATCCCGGCATAAATTGCCTTGGCTTTACCGGCCATGTCCATATCATCAATTACAGCTTCCAGCGCCGGGCGATCGCGAAACATAAGTACCGGACGACGGCCTTCAAGGGGGTTGCCCGGATGGGTGTAGGAGACCAGCAGGGCCTGCCGCCATTCCAAGGCATCCTTGGCCTGCAACCAGCCCTCGGCCTTATCGCGCGAACGACCCACCTGATACCAGCCGAGGGGAGCAGACGCTTGACGTAGATCAAGCCCCTGGCGAGCAAAGACATAGAGCGGATGAAAAGCCGGCACATTGGCCAGGATAATATTCTCTTCACTCACAGTTGTTTCACGGTAAAGATTGGAGAAAGGACGAGGTAAAACCCGCAAAGGGAGCTGCGTAGCCGTTTCCAGGCAGAGCGCGCCGGGCTGACAGATAATTCCGTCATCTTCCTGTTGGGCTGCCGTCACGGCATGGCCGACAGTCCCTTCCAGAGCGGAAAGGCTGTCCATCTTGGCATGTCCGGCCGTACCCTCAAGGCTGGACGGATCAGTGGCCATAACCGTCCGGCTGAAAATTACCAGGCACAGAATCGTGCCCATCCGCAGTACTTTGCGTGCGGAAGAAAGATCAATAAACATAACGCCTCCTGGCTGGGGGTGAGATAATTGACGCTGTTATTTCTAACAACACTCTATTTCAACAATATTCTCTGCGCGTATGCAAGCGAAAAACACAAAAATCGGCTATCGCCGGCTTTTGTTTCATGTTGCCGTTTTTGCTCAACATGAAGACGATCACACGACACAAATTCGACAGTGTTTCTTGGATACTTGACCATTATCCTTTGCCCCTTTTTACCCGAAAGGTGCTCATCAATATGCCTGCAAATATAAGGAAAATGGCCTGGAGATGGTTTGCCGTCAGTTTTTCTCCGAGAAAGATTACCGCTAGGATGGTGCTGAAGACCGGCATGAGATGGATAAACGGCCCGGCGATATTCGCGCCGAGCATGGTTACCGCACGGTTCCAGAAGATGAAGGCCAGCACCGAATAAAAACGAGAATATCCCCCCGGTTGAAACGAAGCTGCAGGAGTGTTGCGAGCTCGCCCTGGGAGATGATCAACATGACTCCGATAAGAGATAGAGTGACGCCGAAATACTGCCTGAGACTGAGCCGGTCGTTGTACAGCGCCCAGGAAAAAAGGACAATGATGATCGGCGCACAGGAGTTGACCAGCACGGCATTAATGGCGGTGGTCGTCTGGATGGCCAGATAAATGAGGCTGTTGAACCCGGCTACTCCAAGGACGCCCTGCATGGTGATATATTTGCCGTGTGTCAGGACTATTCGGCGCTGGGCAAGGAGATGGCGGAGGCTGAAACAGGACAGAATCAGCAGCGCCAGTGTCCAGCGCCAGAACGAAAGAGTAAAAGGTGGGATTTCCGTATGCATGCCTCGACTGAGCACGAAATTGCCGGACCAGAAGAGGGTGGTAAGAATCAGCAGGAGATAGGGCATTGCAGCTGGAGATCCCGTGGGCTAAAGATCGAGGAGGTCATCCCCGTTATTTGGCACCCGCTGATTCGTCATCAGCTGCTGGAGTTTGATGCCTCTTTTTCAGGACAACTTCAACATTGGGTAAATAGTCTTTGAAAACTACGCCGTAAATTTCCCAGATGGTAATAAAAAGAGCGGCAACGAGCGGGCCGATAATGATGCCGAGCAGGCCGAACATGGATAACCCGCCAAGGGTGCCGAAAAGGACAAAAAGGTCGTGCATTTCCGTGTCTTTGCCGACCAGCCGTGGACGGATGAGATTATCCAGATTGCCGGCAACCGCGCCGCAGAGGACAGCCAGAATGATCACTCCGGTGAAATCACCGGCCAGGGCGAGGATGATGAGCGCCGGGAACCAGATGATCGCCGTACCTAAGGCAGGGATGATAGACATGACCGCCATCAGCGAGCCCCAGAAAACCGGTCCATCGATCCCGGCTATGGCGAAAGCAAGGCCGCACAGAGTGCCCTGCATGATGCCGATTATCAGGGTTCCCTTAATTGTCGCTCTGGTCACCGAGGTAAAGCGGTGGAGCAGGCGTTGTTCATTGAGATCATCCAAAGGAAGAAAAAAGAGAATTTTCTGCAGCAACAGGTCGCCCATGGTAAGAAAATAGAACATCACATAGAGCATGATGATCGACGAGAAAATAGCGTCAATGGTCACCTTGGTGAATGACGAGAGCGAGTCGATGAGAAAGCTGGATACGGTGCCGACAAGCTCCCCGGCCTTCTGCACGATGACATCACGATAGGGGAGTATTTCCTCGTAATAAGGGATCTTCTCCAGATAGTTGGTCAGGGTGCTGGGTTGATTAATAAAACTCTGCACCCAGGGGGTTACGGATTGACTGATATCGATGGCCTGAGTCACCACCAGGGTGATAATGATGGTCAGTGGTATCAGGAATAGCAGGATGATAGCCAGTATTGTCAGGATGGAGGCAAGCGTTTCCCGGCCGCCAAGTTTTCTGGTGAGCAGGTGATGGGCCGGCATGACCATCGCCGAAAAAAGCCCGGCCATGAAAATAGCCATCAGAAACTGATGGATCATCGACAAAAAAAGAGCCGAAATCAGAACGACCAGACAGAGAAGTGTCGTCTTATTGACCAGTGCCTGTTTCATTTTTCAAGCTCTGGTTCGGCAAGGACAATGAGATGCAATTCGCGTGGGCCATGCGCTCCATAGACCATATGCGCCTCTATGTCGGCTGTTTTAGATGGGCCGGAGATGAAAACAAAGCTGTCAAGATGCGATTTCTGCCGTAGCAGGGCATAAGCCTCGGCCAGATCGGCGACGATATTTTCCCTGCGCAGCAGGGCAATGTGCAGAGAAGGGAGCAGGGAGGTCGAGCGCGGCCGTCCGGGTTCAGTCAATTGTATCACGGTGGCCGAATCAGCCACACCAATGGTCGGTGCTGTTATGCCGATGAAAGAGGCGATGGTTTTGTCGGTAATCTGCCGGTCCCGGCTGAAGGTGGTGTGCAGGGTCACGGCTTCCCGGTTAAAACGTTTCCACAGCTCTAAGGCGGCGATATCCGGATGATCATGCATGATGACATGTTTTGTGTAATTAAATTCCGGCTCTGTGCTGCGTATCAGCTCGACAACAAGGTCGGCCGCTTCGGGCAAAGATTCAACGATATGGCTGCTGATGTTCAAAGTGTTGCCATTGTGCAGGAGAATCTTTACCAGTTCGTTGCGCTCCGTCACCGTTCGGCTGCGGATTTTCTTCAGTGTCTCCGCCGTGTCCGGGGCGGCAAACAGCTTGGGAAAAGTACTTTTCGAACGCTCAATGTTTGGCGTCTCGCCAAGGGCGGTCCGGATGGCTGACAGAAAGGTGGTCTGATTATGCATTGTTGTCCTCCTTGGTTGCCATGGGGAGTTTAACCTCGGCTGTCGCGTGTTTTTTCTGCCATATTTCGGTAAAGGTTTTTTTGGCTATGGGCGGCAGATCACGTCCGTCGGTCCAGCCGGAGGCGAGCCCGGCCATCCTTTTGATCATGCTGTTTTTGCCGACAAACGGCCGCTGGCACAGGCGGGCGATTTTCAGGCCAGTGCGGTAGAGAGGACTCCAGGAGACGACCTGTCGCCACAAAGTGAAGGCATATGCTTCAAGGGGATTGTGCTGCTTGGTATTCCATCTGTCGCTGCCATAGGCTAGTTTTTGCCGAAGTCCGGCGAGCATGCGCGGCAGATCGATTTGCACGGGGCAGATATCCTTACAGGCGCCGCACAGGGTTTCCCCTTTGCAGAGATCGGCATGTTTATTGATGCCGTCGAGCAGCGGGGTGATGACCGCGCCGATCGGTCCGCAGTACGGCGAATTGTAGGCATGTCCGCCGATCCTGCCGTAAACCGGACAGATATTCAGGCAGGCGCCGCAGCGGATACAGGCCAGTACCTCGCGGAATTCCGGGTCGGCGAGAATCTTCGATCGTCCGTTGTCGATAATGACCAGATGAAATTCCTTCGGACCGTCCGGGTCGTCGCTAGTGCTCGGCCCGCCGACAAAACTAACGTAAGTGGACAATTTCTGCAGGGCCGCTCCCCGAGTCAGTAGCTGGACGGTCTCCCGGTGTTCGTCAAGGGTTGCAACGATGCGCTCCATGCCCATAAGCGCCACATGCACCGGCGGCATAGTGGTGGCCATACGGATGTTTCCTTCGTTGGAAACCAGGCTGATATGGCCGGTTGCGGCACAGGCCAGGTTGCAGCCGGTCAACCCCATGTCGGCACTGAGCAGTTTTTCGCGCAGTGCCTTGCGGGCCGCCGCGGTCAGTGATGGCGGGTCGTCGGTGTAGTTTATGCCAAGTTTTTCAGTAAAAAGTTCGCCGATCCGGCTGCGGTCCATGTGGATACATGGCGCAATAATATGCGAGGGCTTATCGTCGGCCAGCTGGATGATATATTCACCCAGGTCGGTTTCAACTACTTCCATGCCGGCCTCTTGCAAAGCCGAATCAATGGCTATTTCCATGGAGAGCATCGACTTGCCTTTGACTACCCGTTTGACCTCGTTTTTTCTCGCTACCTCCAGGGTGTAGTCGATGGCATCCTGGGCATTTTCGGCAAAATGGACGTGGCCGCCCCGGGCTCTGACCTTTTTTGCCAGCTCGGCGAGCAGTATGTCCAGGTGGTCAAGGTTTTTCATACGTGATTGCTTCACCCGCCTGCGCATATCCTGATCGTCCATTTCCGCCCACAGCGTCATGGCGCCCTTGCCGAAGCGATTCTGCAGGCTGTGCAGGCTTGCCTGCAGTCGTGGCGAACCCATGCCTTTTTGAGCGTCTCTACAGTATTGTGATTGCGGCTTTGCGCTCATCTTTTTTCTCCTTTGTCGGCGGCAAGTATCTGGGCGATATGCAGTACTTGAACGTCTTCTCCCCGTCTTTTGATACGGCCGAGAATATTCATCAGACAACTGATATCGCAGCCGGTTACCGTGGACGCCTTCGTCGCCAGTATATTGTCGATCTTCTCGTCGACCATGGCGACACTTATCTCGGGGTAGTTGACGCTGAAGGTGCCGCCAAAGCCGCAGCAGGTATCACTGTCCCGCATCTCGATGAGTTCGAGTCCCCGGACATTGTTCAGCAGGGTTCGGGGTTGGTCGGCAATGCCCAGACTGCGGCTCAGATGGCAGGAGTCGTGATAGGTGACGGTGTCCGGGAAATGTGCCCCGACATCGTTTATGCCCAGTTCGTCGACCAGATACTGTGTGAATTCAAAGGTTTTTGCACCGATGGCCAGGGCCCTGCTGTGCATGGCCTGGTCGTCGGCAAAAAGCTCCGGGTAGTGATGGCGTACCATACGCACACAGGAACCGGACGGGCAGACAATGATTTCCGTATCCTCAAAGATATCGATAAAATGTTTTGCCGCAGCCGCGGCATCGCGGCTGTAGCCGCTGTTAAAGGCCGGCTGGCCGCAGCAGGTCTGTCCCGGAGGATAATCATAGGCAACACCAAGTCTGTCAAAGACAGTGATCATCGCTTCGCCGGTTTCGGGAAACATGGTATCAACAAGACATTGAATAAAGAGGGAAACCGTTTTTTCAGACATTGTTGTGTCCTCGGGGTGACAGGAAAAAAGTAGTTATCTATTTGCTTGAATGAATTCACATAATCTTCTACAAAGATCAAGAGGAATGTGTTGCACCCTATAATTACTAACTCAAACGAGACGAGGGAAGAAGTGAAAAGAATGACGATAACTATTGTGCTGACAGCCTTGCTGGCATTTGCCGCGAATGCCAATGCCCAGCCGGTCAAAATCGCCGTCAGTCAATTTGTCGAACATCCTGCTCTTAATGCGGTGTTGCAGGGGTTTAAAGATGACCTGGCGGAAAACGGTGTTGCCGTTCAATATAAGGAATACAATGCCCATGGCAATATGGGCACGGCTAGTCAGATAGCCACCCAGATCGCCTCCGATGCGCCGGATATGATCGTGGCGATAGCCACGCCGAATGCCCAGGCCTGTGCCAAAGTGTATGACAAGGCGCCGCAGCTGGCCCATACCCCGATGCTGTTTACGGCGATCACTGACCCGCTGGCCGCCGGACTGATCAATGACTACATGCACCCCGGACCAAATATTACCGGCGTTTCTAACCGGATGCCCATGGACAAACATCTCGATATGGTTCGTCGTTTTCTGCCTGGGCTGAAAAAACTCGGGGTGATGTATAACGCCGGAGAAGTGAACTCGGTTTCCAACGTGAAACGTCTGAAAGTAGCGGCTATCGAGAGGGATATTACCATCATCGACGCACCGGTAACCAACTCCGCCGATGTCTATCAGGCAGCGCAGAGTCTTGTCGGCAAGGTTGAGGCGGTGTACGTGCCGACGGATAATACGGTCGTCTCGTCAATAGAGGCGGTCGTGAAGGTCTGCGAACGGACCAAGCTGCCGCTCTTTAGTGCCGATACGGACTCGGTTGCGCGGGGGGCGATTGCCGCCATGGGCTTTGACTATTATCTGCATGGCAAGCAGACCGGGGCCATGGCCAGGAAAATTCTTGCCGGCAGCAGCCCCGCGGCCCTGCCGGTCGAATTCCAGGAAAACCTTACTTTTCATATAAATCCAAAAGCGGCGGCGCGTATGGGGCTTGTCATTGACCAGGCTCTTCTTGATGCAGCCGATACCCTGCATTAATGCAATGCGGGAGACAGATTAAATTTTTGCCGGATCTCTAGTTCTTTTTGTTTCCTGCCCTAGTCCGTCAGAGCCTTGTAAAAGGCGCCCACGGCAAGTTCCGCGCAATGAAAATTATCCGGCGGCAGGGTCTGCAGATAATCCGAGACGTTTTCCGGTGTGAGCCGCCAGCCATCGTTGAGGGTTCGTCCCTCCATCAAGGTCGAGACGGTATTGCCGCAGGCCACCGTATTGGCGCACCCCTCGAACCGAAAGGTAATCATGCGAATTTGTCCTGCCTGGATGGACAGGCACATTTTTTCGACCAGCCAGGTACCTAGATAATCCAGGAGGCGACTCTCGCTTAGCGTTCGGCCATGGGGACAAAATGGCGGGTTGTCTCGCCGGTATAGATCTGCCGTGGTCGTGAAATTCGCAGTTTATGATCATGCAGCTCTTTCCAGTTGGCTATCCAGCCGGGCATCCGTCCAATGGCAAACATGACGGTGTACATATTGAGCGGGATACCAATGGCCCGTAGCAGAATGCCGCTATAAAAGTCAACATTGGGATAAAGATTTCTGGAAAGGAAAAAGTCGTCATTGAGCGTCGTTTCTTCGAGCTCCAGGGCGATATCAAGCAGACTGTCCTGTACGTTGAGGGCTTGCAGAACATCGTGGACGCGTTTTTTCAGGATGATCGAGCGGGGATCAAAGTTTTTATACACCCGGTGGCCAAAGCCCATCAGCCGGAAAGGATCGTTTTTATCCTTGGCCTTGTCGAGGTAGTAGGAAGCCGGGCGACCGGATTTCTGAATATCTTCGAGCATAGTAATCACCGCCGCATTCGCCCCGCCATGCAACGGACCCCAGAGGGCGCAGACGCCGGCGGAAACCGAACTGAAAAGGTTTGCGCGGGAACTGCCCACCACCCGGACGGTAGAGGTGGAACAGTTTTGCTCATGATCCGCATGCAGGACGAGAAAGAGATTGAGCGCTTTATCGATAATTGGTGTCACCTTGTATTCCTGATATGGATCAGAGAACATCATATGAAGAAAATTACCGCAGTAGGTGAGCTTAGGATTGGGATGATTGATCGGTCTGCCGGCACCCATGCGGTAGGCAAAGGCGGCAATGGTTCGTACCTTGGACAGCAGCAGCGCCGCGGTGCGGTCAAACTGTGCCCCGGTCGTCGGCACTTCGAGGACTTCCGGATGAAAACAGGCAACAAGGTTGAGCATCGCCGACAGGATGGCCATGGGCGGCGCCGATTTAGGGAAGCCGGAAAAATGGTGTTCAAGGTTGGTATGAAGAGGCGCATGCTCCTTAATTCTATCCGAGAAGGATTCGAGTTGCTCTTTGTTGGGCAGCTCGCCATAAAGAATAAGGTATGCGGTTTCGATAAAAATCGCCTTTTCAGCCAGTTCTTCAATAGGATAACCTCTGTATCTGAGGATACCTTTGGCCCCGTCGACATAAGTTATGGACGAATAACAGGAACCGGTATTGCCAAAGCCGGGATCCATGGTGATATAGCCGCTTTCAGCCCGGAGACTTTGCATATCGATACATTTTTCATTTTCCGTACCGGTAATGACATCAAATTCAAAACTCTTTCCGTCAACGTTCAGTGTTGCTTTGTCGCTCATCGTCTTCTCCAGGGTAATGGTAATTCAATTGTCATAACCGGAGCTGGTGTTAGCACAGGTCTTTGTCGGTGTTTTTGGCAGTGTATCAATTTGCTTTCAATAGTAATAATCACTTATATTAATCATCTATAGTAATCATTTACGTTGCTTGCAATAATTATTCATTCGCCTGCCGCCCAGCACGGCTGAATTGAAATATCAGCGGCTGAGCTTTTTCTTGATATCAACGATCGGTGTTCCATCGAGGATATCAAGGCCGGATACCTCGAGAAGATTGCCGTTGATCGTCAGCACGTGCAGTTCCGAAATGGCTAGAGGATTCGGTCGTACCGGACTGCGGGTGTTAAAGACCCCGCTGAGCCCTCTTGACTTGTCTCCGCGCGGATACACCTTGAGGATGTCGCGGCGAGACTTGTGCAGCCAGAAAAGGACAACGATGGTTTGACCGGCAACAATACCGTCCAGTCCCTCTTGATATTCGGGATAGATTTCCAGGGTGCCTGTTCTGGTCGATTCGGAAAAATTTTTTGGAGCGTCCTCACGGCTGGCGATATCGCCATGCAGTACACCGATGATGTGTAATCGGGGTTGCTCCGCTCCCGTTGCTTTCAGCCATGCCAGAAACGGATCGATCCATTCGCGATGGGGCTGGTAAATCAGACCGTGGCCAAGATCAAGTGTCAGGACGATTTCCTTGAAACGCCCGAGTCCTGACGATCGCTGAAAATATAAATCCGGCGTGATGGAGAGTTTATCCGACCGATCATGGATCGACAGCACGTTGCCATATAATGCAAGAGATTCATCGACAAGACATTTTTCAAATAATCCGGCCAGGAACAGGTAATTAATGTCTTTTTCTTGGAGAATGTTGGAAACGTATGCGCCGATGACGCCGCCCTTGGAAGCGCCGACCACGGTAATGTTCCCCGGAGCAACCCCGTAAGCCATAAGCTCTTTAATTTGCGAGACGATGTTCTTGGCATATGGTTTGATCTCCGTGCCTTTTTTGCGCGCCTCACTTATGACGATAAAGCCTTCCCGGGCCAGCTCTTCAAGAATGTGCTGGTATTCATAGTATCCGTGTTCGTCACTTTTGGGACGGATTCCAGCCTCCTCGACGATCAGGCCGTGCAGGTAAAAGAGGTATCGTTCTGTGCTGTCGGGGTTGTCCGGTACGTGCTGTAGGATTTTATTGTCTATCGCTTGCATTATAAGCTCCTGTTTGGCAGGGTTAACTGTTGCTGTATCGGCCTGGAAATTGGACTTTTTCTCTATAGAAAGAACATTGACAAAACAGCTTCGGCGCCGGGTGAGCCTTTTTGAGCGGGGTCGATGTGTGCCAATCTCCCTACTCAATACCTACTCAAGACCGCATTCTTCATGAAATGTAACGAAAAATGACATACATGACACTAATTTCTTTAACTTTTTTAATTTTCATAATATGATCGTTGAATACAGCCTGAATTACCTTCAAAAATTAAGGAGAGATGAATGACACTTACCAAGGCAGATCTGGTGCAGCAGGTGTATGAAAAACACGAAAATTTAACCAAGGCCCAGGCGACCGAATCGGTCGAGGCATTTTTACGTTTGTCGAAAGAGACCCTTATAAGCGGATCAGACCTACTTCTGAGCGGTTTCGGCAAATTTAATGTCCGGGAGAAGAGTCCTCGTCGTGGACGGAATCCCCAGACCGGCGATGACTTGATGCTCAATGCCAGAAGAGTGGTCACTTTCAAACCATCCGGTATTTTACGCAATAAAGTCAATGCCGGGCAGTAAAAGAGCGAAAAAACGACAGGCTCTCCGATAAGTCTTCCGACAAGCCTTTTTTTTCAGCGATGACCCTTTAACGAAGCGCTTCACAGGAAAGGCATTGATAAAAATGTGCCTGCTGTTCATCATCAAGATCAAGAAACCGTGCGGCAAATAGATCTTTTTCCACTCGAACAACTATTGCCTTGAGGCGAAATGAGGAAATATTCTCATAATCGTGATGCAAGGGAATGACGAGCGATATTTCATCATTTACACCTGGGGATACCGTCGGGGCTTGCACTGCACAGCCGCTTATGGAGATGTCGACGACATATCCCTGACCGTCCTGATCCTTTATACAGTATTCGATCAGGCGCCGGTGCATCTGAAAACGCAGGCCGTGACGTCTGGCGGCATTTTCGAACTTTTCCTCGGCCTCTGCAAGAGTGTCGACATATGCCGTCTTGTACCCTTGAAATGTAGATGTTATCCTGATC